>CAYIFO010000010.1:0-22961 GCA_964362725.1 uncultured Candidatus Saccharibacteria bacterium | reverse complement strand
TTTTTGCGCTATATTGAATCCCTGTAAATAAGTAAATTTTATGTCTCAAGACAGCCTTATTCAACTCAAAAATAAATCAACCGGCGAGGTCTATTGGTCGCGCAAGAACAAGAAGAAGGTTGAAAAAAAGATCGAACTCAAGAAATACAGTGCCAAACTCCGGAAGCATGTTGCTTTCAAGGAAAGCAAAAAGTAAGTTTTGCTAAGCGAAGAAAAAGAGGGTACTATGAAAGGGTACTCTCTTTTAATAACGAGGCCTACTACGCCCTTGTTCCGTATGTTTTGTCGGGTGGTAAGTATAGCCTTCGCAGGCCAAGCGAGATTAGTTAAGTGGCATAATAGACGTCTCCAAAACGTCGGTCGGGGGTTCGATTCCCTCATCTCGCGCAATGATTCATGAGGACAGCTGGGGAGCTGTCCGAATGAAACATCATGCCCTATTTTTGGTATCCGAAGGCCGGAGCGAGCGAAGGCGAGCGAGGCGGGGTCGAGAGCCGAGCCAGCAGGCGAGGACTCGTGACCGATTCCCTCATCTCGCGCCATTGACAATATTATTCATTATGTTATAATACAGCCGTTTAGTATTAACAATAAAACCATGCAAACCATCAATCGAAATTTGTTACTATTTACCGCTTTTGTCACCATTGTAATTGTTTTTGGAGCCGTATCTGATATTTTCAATAATACCGTTACTGTTCCGGCCGGTACCGCTCTTGATAATACCGCCACCGCTTCTCTTTCTTTGATTTCGCCCATTGGCCAGACCATTGAGATAGGCTTGCCGGTCAAGGTGACTTGGTCTTCTTCAGATTATGGAGAGAAGACTGTCAATGTTCACTTGATGCGCAAAGTCTCCGATAACCCGATCGCTTATGACTTGGTCCGGACCATTGCCGTCAACAAAGCCAATACCGGCTCGGCTACCTGGATACCCAACCAAAACGATATCGGTTTCAATGTCGCTCTCGAGGTCGGTTGCGCTCCTTCCGGTCAGGCCTGCATAGCCGGTAATAATATTTCCGCCCCTTTGGCTGTCGTCAATACTGGTCGCTCAAGCAATACCGCTTCGGCCTTTGAGGCTTTGGAAGGTTTGATGAATAGGTAGAGGTCGGACCTCTCGAACACAGAAAAGCGCTTTCGACAATCGAAGGGCGCTTTTCTTTTGGAATAAAAAAAGACGTCCCGAGGGGCGTCTTTAAATTGAAGCAGTTTGTTTATCTGGAACTGTAAGCGAAAACTTCGGATTCAGTGGCGACTTGCACACCATCAATAAATCTTTGCAGAGTTTCCAAAATGAAACTTACGTCTGCACAGTTAAGCGGTCTGAAGATCATAGCCGTAGAATCAGTGACGTCCAAATGCTCGTACGTCTCCATGTCCTCAAACGTCGCGATGGCGATCAGCGGAATGGAGGACCTGTATAGGATATCGGACATGTGAGGACCCCATCTTAGTCCGCAGTCTATGACGGCTATGTCCGTATTAGCTGTGATAAGAGCAAGATACTTTTCGCTTAACTCTTCTTCTTCTTGAGAAGATAAATCGATATTTGTTATCTCCAGTTCGGCGCCGGGGTTTCTTTTGCGGATAAATTCTTCGATAGGTGGCAAAATCTCCCGAGACCCGACTAATATTGAAATTTTCATGTGCTACCTTTCTTTTCTTTGTTCAAATAAAAAGATAACATGGATTGTTCTATTTTGTCAACATTTCCAAAATCTTCTTTCTTTGATTAGGCTCAAACCACATTATCCTTTCATCTCTCTTAAACCAAGTCATCTGCCTCTTGGCATAATGCGATATAGCCGTATTGAGCTTTTCCACCATCTCCGCTCGGTTTATTTTGCCCTGAATATAGGCGGAAAGGAAGCGATATTCGAGACCTAGCTCATCCATTCTTTTCCAGGAAAGACCTTTAGCGTGAAGTGATTGCACTTCTTCAATCATTCCGCTTTTCAGGCGTTTGAGAAGTCGTATTCTAATTCTTTTCTTCAATTCATCGGCCGGTAAATTGAGGCCGATAAAAGTTGCGTTGTATTTGGCAGAATTCTTGTTTAATTGGGGAACCGAACCGAGAGAAGTCGCTATTTCTATTGATCGAACAATTCGACGGCTATTATTTTTGTCTATGGTTTTGAAACGAACGGGGTCAAGTTTTTCCAAGCGATTCAAAAGTTCTAAATTTGAAAGCTTTTCTAATTCATGCCTCAAGATCTTGTTTGGCGGAACTTCCGGCAAATCTAGGCCGTCGACCAAGGTCTGAATATAGAAGCCGGTACCGCCGCAGATTATGGGCAATTTTTTCCTTTTGAAAATGTCAGCGATCGCTTTCTTGGCTAACTTTACATATTCAAAGACGCTGAATTTCTTTTTGGGATCGGCCACATCGAGAAGGTGGTGCTGGACGCCCTTCATTTCCTGTTTGGTTATTTTGCCGGTGCCTATATCCAGTCCCTTATAAATCTGCCTAGAATCGGCCGAAACAACCTCACCATTGAGTTTTTTGGCCAACCAGACAGCCAAGTCGCTTTTGCCCGTGGCGGTCGGGCCGAGGATGACTAATATTTGTGTTTTCATTTTTCCAATGTGCGCCGTCTGGGACAATGTTGGAATCTTTCTGGCGTTAAATATGGCTATCTGAACATTACCCCCACTTTTTCTTGACTTTATGTTAAATCCGACTATACTAGTAATCAAGTAACCTCGCCGGACCTAGTGTCCGGTTTTTCCGTTTTAGGATCAGCTGGTTTTGGAGCAATACGCCCAATTTCGGCCTTAATTGAATCAAGACTTATAAACCAGGAAGCTGTACGGATTTCCCAAGCGCAGTTATTCTCATAGGCCAGAAACTTGATATGCTTTTGATTTTTCAAGATATTATCTTTTGTTCTAACGAAATCGCTGTCGCCACTTACGACATAAACTATATCCAGATCATGTAAGTCTGTCATAATTTCGTCGTGCATTTCGACATCAAAGTTGCATTTATTTCTATAACCAAGTGGTTTAGTATCATCTCGAAGTTTTTTCAAATCCTTCGTCGTGACAGCGTACCCAATCTTGGTGAAATATTTTGCCAGAGCTTCATTGATGGATTTAGCAGGCTCATATTTTGGCCTGCCCATGTATATTCTTGCATGAATAACCGTATTGAGTTGTGCTACCCATCTGTAGAGTTTCTTGTAATCAGTCATCCAACCGGCGGCTTTGCCTCGCTTATATAAATTACTATCATCAATGTAAATGCCCACCTTTGGCTTAGGAGGAAGTTCAAATGCAAGCTTTGGTTCGTCGGGTTTCATGACAACGAGTAGACTTTGGTTTTGAGCCACAATAAACACCTTCAGGTAAAACGGCTAGCTGGGGCTAGTATAATTTTTACTCTTTCTTAATAATCCAAAAATAATAAGGATTGTCAGTATTATAATAGATGCAATCGATCCATAAATATATGACGAGAGTCGTTCTAATCTGTAAGGTAAATACAAGGGCAGATCTTTTTCAGCTATGTAAGCTTTCAATGTTTCATCTCTCAAGAATTGAGTAGCAATTGGCCATATTAAAGAATATCTTATAGCCTTAGCAGGGTCAGGTGCCGTGACAATTGATCCTTTTGTATCTTTATCAGTGCTTATATATGAGGTCTCTCCTAACCCAAATTTCATAAATTGTTGAGGGGTATTGCTTGCGGGAATCCATGCAAAATATAGAAATACAATGACAACTAGAAAAATGAGTAACTTAGGAATTTTTTCGACCACATAGTTACGATTCACATATACAAAAGCAATTAGATAACAGTATATTAGTTGTAAAATAAATCCCAAACCAACCGGTAGGACACCACTAATTATCGATTTATAACCAACCGCAATGAGATTGACAACCGAAATAGGTGCAGTGCTACAGAAACTCGGAGCTTGGCCCCAAAGAATAAAATCACAAGTAAAAAAATTTATAAACATCCATACTGAAGATAATATAAAAAATATTAGAAAGACTTTAAATATTGTTTTGTTACTATTTTTCATGTTTTATCGGTACATATTAATAGCTTTTAATTGCCCTAGCAACAGCTTGCTTTACTTGATCGCTATGGAAGGTCACGGGATCAATAAAAAGATATCTAACAACCTTTCGTGAGTCGGTATCCCGCAACCGCGACAACCAATTTTCTACTAATATTGCATCAGTATCATCTGCCTGTACTGCCCAATCAACAAGAACTTTCGTACTGGCGGGTGAACTGATATTTGTTAATGTCTCTCCTGATGCAAATAATCTCATATCATCCGATGACCCCTTCATTCCTTGAGCTAGCAATGCAATGCTTGAATCAGAACGAACCTGATCAAGTGCCATAAGAGCGATTTGTGATTTCAGATCTGCATTTGACTTGAAATATGATCGTGTTTGTCCACCACGTAAGACATCGTCCAACAATACTTTTACTCCCCCCGAGGTGCCTAATTTGGCAATCGCTGGGCCAAAAGTAAATAATACAGATCCAGAACTCATATCCTTAGGTATAACCGCATCATGCCATCGTGTTTCAAAAATACGAGAAATTGCTTCGGCATTCGAACCATAGGATATGCTACTAATATTAATAAGTTGCGAAAGAATCTCTCGCTGGAGTTCCTTGTCAGATGTCTGATCGAATAAATTAAGCAATATTCCAACAACTGGTACCCCACCCCCTTGCCCGAGCCATTTTACAAGCCTTATTCTCGTTCCAGAATCATTCGGTGTGCCATTCTTTAAAAAATCGTTAGCAAAACTATATATTGCTTTAGCTTCAGTGCTATCCGGATTGGCTTTTATTTTCATTGATAATGCGATTTCTAAAAAGTCTAGTTGTGCATAATTTGTCTTAGTTATTTGCTGTTTCCATGCAGATATAAGTTCCATAGCCGGTCGTTTGTTCAGGTCATCCAGGAATGCTTGATTGTCTTCTGATGTAGTCAGTGGTTTGTTAAAATTGAGCGGTGGTAAACTCTGAGCAACAGTATTAGTCGTTGCTTTTATAATATTTATAGAATCTTTTTGGGTGTTGATCTTTGGAGTCTGGGTATTGACCGGTTGGATTTCATTCGATTGTTGCACTTTCGTCTTAACAATAGAAAGTGGCTCTATACTTATATTTTCGTAAACAACATATGCACCACCAATGATTAATAACGCTACAATTATTAACAATGGCACAATGAGACCTTTTTGAGAATTTTTCACAATGCCACTATTTTAACAATAAATAGCTGAGTATAGCAAACGCCATTCGCGACAGGCGGTTCACGGTCGCGCCGAGGAAGCGCGTGGATGTCCGCTTCCACAACTAACATATATTCGCGCCGTAGCGTCGGCATGAGCGAGCACGCCCATTGGTCGCGATTAGTGAAACCTACCTCGATGAAAAAGTGGCTGAAATATTGAGTCCACTCCAATTCAGTGAACAGAAAATCGACCTCATGTATCGTGCCACCAAGGAAAGGGTCGATGCAGATTCTGAATATCTCAATCGTTCATTAGACACGCTTCTGAAACAGCTAGAATCGCTCAAGTGAGCTACAGAAGTCCGTATGCATACTGGCAAAATCACCCAAAATAGGCGATATTTTAACTCTGTGCCGGGAGGGAGAATCGAACTCCCATGGATTACTCCGCACGATTTTGAGTCGTGTGCGTCTACCAATTCCGCCATCCCGGCAACTGGAGAGAGTTTATAACATTTTGGAAATAAATCAAAGATGCTACAATATCCTCCATGACCACACCTTATGTGAACGATGCCATCTTCTGGATCGAGATCGAGAAGATCAGTCCCAACCCTTATCAGCCCAGGCGGGAATTTGACGAGAATGCTTTGAAGGCTTTGGCCGAATCGATCCGGATGTATGGCGTTCTTCAACCTTTGGTTGTGACCAGAAAGGAAGTTTTCCATGAAGGGGCCGGCATGACGGTCGAATACGAGCTCATCTCCGGAGAGAGGCGCTTGAGGGCTTCCAAGCTGGCTGGTCTTTCGGCTGTACCGGCTCTTATCAGGAATGGTGAAGAGAATGCCCAACTCAAGCTCGAGATGGCTATCATAGAAAATCTTCAAAGAGAAGACCTCAATCCGGTTGATCGAGCTCGCTCTTTTGAAAAATTGGCCAAAGAATTTGGCTTGAAGCAGATCCAGATCGCCGAAAAGGTGGGCAAGAGCCGGGAATATGTTTCAAACTCCATGCGCATCTTGAGTCTGCCTGATATTATGATCTCGGCTTTGGAAGAAGGCCGGATATCGGAAGGTCATACCAGACCGCTTCTCATGCTTAGTGATCGTCCCGAAGAACAGGTTGTCCTCTTCAAAGAAATAATGGCCAAGAAGTTGAGCGTCCGTGAAGCTGAATCGCTTTCGCGGAGAGTGGCGACCGATAAGATCCGTAATAAGGACAAATATCTTGATCCGCAAATTATAGAAATGGAGAAGAATTTCACCGAAACTTTGGGCACGCGGGTCCGGATCGAAAAAAGTAAAACTGGTGGCACAGTGACTATTGATTTCTTTAGTCCAGAGGATTTGAGGGCTCTTTTTGAAAAGATGAATTCGAGTGTTGCAGGTGTCGTTGCGAATTCGCCTGAAATTAAAAAAAATACGGTTAATGGGGAAAGGAATTTGAATAGTCCTGGGGCGATTGATCAAACTAATGCAAATAATGTTGTGTCTGAAGAAAAAGCCGTTGATGATAGGACGCCAAAAGAGATTGAGAAGGAGGACAATACAGAGCTTTATTCGCTCAAGGATTTTACGGTGTGATTACTCCTTCTTCTTGTACCTCCCACCTCTCTTCATCTTCGGAATAGCCAACAAGTCCAGTGCTCTCTCCAAAGTAATATCATAAACACTATCGGGTATTTTAACGGAGCGGTAATTCAGGTCCGAAACGACATAGGGACCGAAACGGCCGGCCGAGGCGATGACATCTTTACCGGTTTTCGGATCAATTCCAAGAGTTCTGGGTAGGCTCAAATATTTGAGTGCATCAACCACAGTCACTTTGGAAGGATCAACCGTCTTGGGTATCGAAGCCATTTTTGGTTTGGGCGGTTTGATCTCTTCAGATTGATCTGAAACATTCACCTTTATACTTTCACTTTTTAATTTTGCCTTTTGCCTTTTCACTTTAGGCACTCTCTTACCCAACTGTACATACGGCCCGTATCGACCGGTCAAAACATAGATCGGCAAACCGGTCGTCGGATCATTACCGATCGGCGTATCGCTTTTAAATTCGGTGCCGTTCAAAGCCAGAGCACCATCGCAATCGGGATATTTGGAACAGGAAAGAAATTTGCCGTTCTTGCCCAACTTGATATCCATGGGTGTTGTGCCACATTTGGGGCATTTGAATTTGGGATCGGCTTGGCCCAAGTTGGTCACTTTGGCGGTTTTTTCTTTGGCCAGGACTTCTTTGTGGAAAGGCCCGTAAAATTCCGAAAGGGTTTTCTCGTAAGACCGACTGCCACTGGCTATATCATCTAGTTTATCCTCCATTTCGGCCGTGAATGAATCGCTGATGTAGGAAGGAAAACTTTCTTCCAGGAATGAAGAAACAACATCGCCGGTATCGGTCGGTATTAGAGACTTGTTTTCCTTGGTTACATAACCTCGGTCTTCGATGGTTTTCGATATGGAAGCATAAGTCGAAGGACGGCCGATGCCTCTTTTTTCCAGCTCTTTAATTAATCCGGCTTCACTGTAGCGATAGGGTGGTTCTGTCTGTTTTTCGGTTGAGTCGATGGCGACCAGCGACAGATTTTCATCCTTTTGGCATTGGGGCAGGATTGTATCCTCTCCGGCCGATTGCGGATCGACTTTGAGCCAGCCGTCGAAAATAATCCTGGAGCCATTGGCTTCAAAGTTTGGAATGGTATTTTCATTGTTGCCATTAATATTGGCTATAATCTTTGTCCTGGCGATTTGGGCATCGGCCATCTGTGACGAGACCGACCTTTGCCAGATCAGGCGGTAAAGCTTCTTTTGTTCGTCATTGTGGCCGGCGTTTTCTTTGTCAAAATGGGAAGGACGGATGGCTTCATGAGCTTCCTGGGCATTCTTGCTTTTGGCTATGTAAGTCCGGAAAGAAAGATATTTTTCCCCGTAATCCTTTTTTACGATAGGCCCGATCTGACCCAAAGCCTGGGCGCTCAAGATCGTCGAGTCGGTCCGCATGTAGGTGATGTAGCCGGCCTCGTAGAGCTTCTGGGCTATGCCCATGGTCCGTGAAGGGGAGAAACCCAGTCGTGAACTGGCGGCTTGCTGGAGAGTCGAAGTGATAAAGGGGGCCTTGGGTGAGCGTTTTTGCTCGCTCTCCTCGATATCGACGATCTTCCAAGATTCTTTTTTGGCTGTTTCTAGAATATTCTCAACTTCCTTTTTGTCGCGTGGTTCCTTGGAGCAGGTTAGGTTTAGAATCTCATTCCTGGCCGTTTTCCATTCTCCGGCAATGATCCAGTATGTTTCCGGCTTGAAATTGCGGATTTCTCTTTCGCGCTCCATGATTATTCTCAAAGCGGGCGACTGGACCCGGCCGGCCGAAAGACCGTAACGGACTTTTTTCCAGATCAAGCCGGAAAGATCATAGCCGACGATCCGGTCGAGGACTCGACGGGCTTCCTGGGCTTCGCGAAGGTGCTCATCGATATTGCGCGGATGTCCCAAGGCTTCGAGAACGGCCTCCTTGGTTATTTCATGATAGGTCACGCGTTTGATTTTCTTTTTGACAGCGGCACCCAAGCGGTCCTTCAGAACTTCGGCTATATGCCAGGCAATGGCTTCGCCTTCACGATCGGGGTCGGTCGCCAAGATGACTTCATCGGCTTTTGAAGCTTCCGAGGCAATTTCGGCTATAACCACCTCTTTTTTGGGAACGATCTCGTAGTGGGGAATAAAACCGCCCTCGATATCAACGGCTTTTTTGTTTGATTTTGGCAGGTCGCGGACATGACCGACCGAAGCCCGGACGACATAACCGTCGCCTAGATACTTGGAAATAGTTTTTGATTTCGAGGGGGACTCGACAATGACCAGTTTCATAATGTGGTTAAGTATTGCACGAGTTTTTTGTTTTGCAAAATTTTTGGGAAGAGTGGCGTTTTTCTTTTTTTAGTTATTGCCCCAAAATCAAAAGTATTTTGCTAATTTTAATAGTCGGACACGATTTTGTTGACTTGAATAGTTCACAAAGATTTTGAGAGGAGTAAAATTATATTGTGAATAATTTGGAAACAGTCAAAATAGAGATTACTCTTCAGACGATTGCCGATTCTCTAGAGTTACTGAACAAGACACTTGGCGCTTTTATGGTCCAAACGAATCAGTCTTTGGAGTTACTGAATAAGACTCTTGGTGCTTTTATGATCCAAACAAATCAGTCTTTGGTTCGTCTGGAAGACTTGATTGATAGTTTGGCTATTATGACCAAGACCGAATTATCCAATTTAGAGGATAGGTTATCCAACAGAATAGACCGATTGGAGGAAAAAGTTGATCGCAATCATACTTATTCTGTAAATCAGCTCGATAATATATTAGTTCACTATGCTAGAAGAGAAGAATATACAGATTTGAACGGTCGCTTGAAAAGAGTAGAAAGGAAGGTGTTTGCGTAACCTATTTATTGTTTCGATTAATAATCTTACAAACATCTCTCTCCTGGACTATCAATCCTGCCAGTTCTAGTTGAGAAATCAGAATGCTCATTTGCGAAGTATTGAATCCAGTCTTTTCCATCAAGGCTGTAGCAGATAAGGGTGAATATTGCAGGGTTTCCAAAATCTTCTCCTCCTCTTTGGAGAGGTTTGAGTCAACTTTGTCTAGGGTTACCCTAGGCAAGATCCCCAATGCCTCCAAAATCTCTTCCGAAGAAGTGATCGGTATGGCGCCGCGACGGTAGAGCATATGGGGGCCGTAAGAAAGATCAGAAAAGATCGAGCCGGGGACAATGAGAACATCGCGATCGAATTCTAAGGCATAATCGGCTGTAAGAAGCGTACCAGAACCCCGGCACCCCTCAATTATCAGTGTGGCATGGGATAAGCCAGCCATGAGCCTATTTCTGGTCGGAAAAGTCCAATGAGCGCCTGGCTGATGGCGTTCGAATGGAGAAAGTAATGTATTTCCAGATGCGATTATTTTTTTGGCCAGGGACAGATGGCATGGGGGGTAAAGAACAGACTGATCGAGTCCCGAACCGGGAAAGGAAATGGTTTTGAGTCCGTTGTTCAGGGCGGCTTCGTGAGCGATCGAATCGATGCCGATAGCCAGACCGGAGACTACTATTATTGGATAGCCCTTGAGGCCGGCTATAAGAGATTGGCAGACATTTTGACCGTACTCGCTATGCTCCCGAGCCCCGATAACGCAGAGATATTTGTGATCATTGGGTGGTGGCCAAGCTCCGGCACAATCCAAGAATTTGGGTGGATTGCGGATTTGCTGCAGAAGAAAAGGGTATTGGTCAAAGGTTAGGCAGGTTGTTTGCATGATTATTGTGTAGATAAGATTGGTCCTATTCATATTTGTTCCGAGAATAGCGATTAGCGAGCCAGGAATAAACATCTGCCAGTCAATAAAGTTATATACTCGCTTATGACTCCTGTTAACTGAGTATAAACTGGCGAGCGCTCGCAGGAACAAATATGAATAGCACCAATCTTATCATTCCGGTATGAAGAAATGATGAAAAATGATGTGGAGGTCTGACTATCCATATGCTAAACTATTTGCATGTTAGACATCAAATTCATCAGGGAAAATAAAGATCTGATTACGGCTGGAGCCAAGAAAAAACATCTTGATTTTAATGTTGAAGATTTGATCGCGGTTGACGACAGACGCAAGATGCTCATGGCTTCCGCCGAGAAGAAGCGGGCCGAGCAAAATTCCGCCAATGACAAAATAACCAAGGCTGCCAGTCCGGAAGAAAGAGCCAGGCTGATCGAATCGATGAGGGCGGTCAAAGTCGAATTAGAAAAAGACGAAACTGCTTTGAAGGAAGTTATGAGGGCTTGGCAAGCCCTCATGCTCAAAGTACCCAATATTCCAGATATGTCCGTGCCCGAAGGAGACAACGATGCCCAAAATCTGGAAATCAAGACTTGGGGAGAAAAACCAAAGTTTGAATTTGAAGCCAAAGATCATGTCGAACTCATGACGAGGTTAGGAATGGTCGATTTTGATCGTGGCGCCAAGGTTCACGGCTTTCGTGGTTATTTCCTGACCGGCCAGGGAGTCAAACTCTGTTTCGCCATCTGGAATTTCGCTCTTGATTTTTTTGGCGCCAAGGGTTTCAATCCGGTCATTCCGCCGATCATTCTTAGAAAGATAAGTTTTCTAGGTAGCGGTTATTTGCCTCAAGGCGAGGAAGATCTTTACAAAACCCAGGATGGCGATTATTTGGCCGGCACGGCCGAAGTGCCGATCATGGGTCTTCATGCCGATGAGATTTTGACTTTCGCCGAATTGCCAAAAAAATATCTCGGTTTTTCGCCCTGTTACAGGAGGGAAGCCGGCGCTCACGGCAAGGATGTTCGGGGTCTCATTCGGGTCCAGGAATTTTATAAATTCGAGCAAGTTATCATCTGCGAAGCCAATCACGAGACCTCGGTCAAATACCATGAAGAGGTCAATAAAAATATCGAAGAATTCATCGAGGCTTTGAATATTCCTTATCACACTGTGATCAATTGCGGTGGCGATCTGGGCTTGGGTCAGGTCAAAAAATACGATGTCGAGCTCTGGGTCCCAAAGGAAAACAAATACCGCGAGATCGGTTCCGCCTCATATTTCCATGATTTCCAGACCCGCCGCCTCAACATCAAGTATCGTGATGCCGAAGGAGTCTTGCGCTATGCCCATTCCTTGAATTCAACGGCTATACCGACTCCTCGCATTCTCGTTTCTTTGGTTGAAAACTACCAACAAGCCGATGGCACAGTCAAAATTCCCGAGGTTTTGGTCAAATATTTCGGCAAAACCGTCATTGACTGATTTTTTCTGCTATTATTAAGCCATGCGTTATCGTACTCGCCTGGCCGAAAATCAATCCAAGAAGTTTATCAAACGCCGTCTGACCAAGGGTCTTTTCTCGTCGATCTTGATCGTGATTATTCTGGCTACCTGGACATTTTCCTTTATCCGGTTTAGCACACTCGAGAGTTTGATTATTGGTAATTTTGATATTATCGGAGCCGATCAAGAACTTATTGCCAAGATCGAAGAAGCGGCCGATCAATCCTTGACGGGCAAAATTCTTGGAATTATTCCTAGAGCCAATGCCTATCTTTTTTCAGCTGACCAGGTGACGGCCGCCGTGTTCGAAGCCTCACCTCTCATCGATTCCGTCTCGGTTTACCGGAGAGATGGAAGAACTTTGACGATCGTCGTCAAAGAAAAAATCCCCCAAGCTTTGATTTGTCCAGGTCTGCCTGATTTTTCTGATGATGGTTCGATGTTCGAGTCTACAGATGGATGTTATTTTGCCGATTCATCGGGACAGATCTTCAATCTAGCGACCAGCACAGATATTAGACTCAATCGCTATTATCTCGATACTTTATCGGAAGCTTCTTCATCTATGACGGCGATTCCTTTGGAAATTCCGGTCTTGAAGAAGAGTTTCGGCGAACTTCAAAAGTTTTACGATGGAGCGGAAGAATCCGGCTTATTTGTATGGGCAATTTTGATCAAAGAAGATGGGGAGTATGAAATGTATATAAGGGAAAACGATATTTCAGATGGTCATTTCGATCTGACTGTGGTCTATTTCAACGATAGCCGGTCTTTTGGTGAGCAACTTTCCAATCTCGTCTCTTTTCTGGTCAAGGTCAAGGGACCTTTTGAATATTTGGATATTCGTTACGGATCCAATGTCTTTTATCGGAAAATGCCGTAGAATGTCTGCATGATAAGATATTTCTTCAAGATTATATTTGGAGGCCTGACGACTGTGGCTGTCGGGATTATTTTGGCCGATTTGGGATTACGTGCCTATAGCGCCTTCTCACCCAAATTGGCCGACTTTGATCTTTCAACCATGGCTGCGGCCGCTTCGTCAGTAATCACCAAACCGACGGACGGAACATCGATATCCGGTCTCAAAAGGACGGTTCTTTACAGCGCCAGTGAAGAAGAGGATCTCATCAATGCGGCCGCTCTGGCCTTGCCGTCGCGCCTAGTCAAAGATGTCACAGCCGTGGCTTACTTGGTCAGGAATACCGAAAACGGCCAGATCGTGGCCGGACAAAATCCCGATAAACTTGTTCCGATCGCCTCGCTCACCAAGTTGGTCACGGCCGCCGTGGCCGATCGGCTGATCGAGGATGATAAGACGATAAAAATTTCCGGTGAAGTCATGAAGATTTATGGTAATACCGGTCAATTCAAAGTCGGTGAAACTGTCAGAGCTAGAGATCTCTACTTTCCTCTGCTTATGGTCTCTTCCAATGATGCGGCCGAATCGTTGGCTAGGAGTTATGGTCGCCGGCAGTTCATTCAAGCCATGAATGATTTCGTTCAGTCGATCGGTGCCTATCGGACGACCTTCGTCGATCCGTCAGGACTTTCGGCCGACAACCGTTCGACAGTCAATGATCTTGCCATGATCCTCGAATGGATCAGGCTCAATAAGCCGGAAATCATGGAAATCACCAAGCTCAAGACCAAGACCGTTCGGACTCATACCTGGGTCAATCCTTCGCATTTCTTGAGTTGGTCAAATTATGAGGGTGGCAAGAATGGTTACACCGACGAAGCCAACCGAACAGCCGTTGCGCTTTTCGCTATGGGCAAGGAAAAGATTATTTACGAGATAATAATCCTCGGTAGCAAGGTTCGCGATGCCGATATGGTCAAGTTGCTGGCTAAGATCAAGAGTTAGTGTAAACTGACTTAATGGCAAGAAAAACGGCCACAAAACCGACAAAATCAGGAATTAATACCAACTTTTGGGCCAAGTTACCCAAGCCTTTTTTTGTCCTGGCTCCCATGGCCAATGTTACCGATTCGGTTTTTCGTGTCCTTATAGCCAAATATGGCAAGCCGGATGTTATTTGGACAGAATTCGTTTCAGCCGACGGCTTGATCTCTTCCGGTCAAAAAAATCTTCTTCATGACTTGAAATTTTCAAAAAAGGAAAGACCGATTGTTGCCCAGCTCTTTACCGGTCATCCCGAGGTCATGAAAAAGGCGGCTCGAATAATCGCCGATCTGGGATTTGATGGTTTGGATATCAATATGGGTTGTCCGGACAAGAAAGTCGAGAAACAGGGTGGGGGAGCGGCTTTGATGAATAATCCGACTTTGGCGGTGGAGGTTTTGAGGGCGGCCAGGGAGGGAGTGAAAACACCAATTAAAAAATCAAAAATAAAAAGTCAAAAGTTAAGGTCAAAAGATAAAAGTTTAATCGCGAATAACGATTCGGATTATTCAGTTCCGGTATCGATAAAAACAAGGTTGGGATATAACAAAATAGATCTTGATTGGATCCGGTTTTTATTGGCGCAGCATTTGCCGGCTCTAACCGTTCATTTGAGAACTAGAAAAGAAATGTCGGATGTACCGGCTCATTGGGAAGTCATGCCAGAAATCATTCGATTGAAAAATGAAATAAGTCCGGAGACTGTAATCATAGGCAATGGTGATGTAATGTCTCTGGAAGAAGCCAAGGTCATGACGGATAAATATGGTTGCGAGGGCATTATGATCGGTCGGGGTATATTCGGCAAACCCTGGTTTTTTGTTCATGCTAATAATGTGCGCAAAGGTGGCAAAGTCGGTAAAAGAACAAAAGAATATTTGCCAAAAGAGCGGCTCAAAATTCTACTTGAACACGCTAAGCTTTATGAGAAAACTTTCAATGGTATTAAGAGTTTTGATATTATGAAGAAACATTTCAAGGCTTATGTTTCCGGCTGGGATGGAGCCAAAGAATTGAGGATCAAACTTTTTGAGGCGGAGAATGTCAATGATGTCAAAAAAATTATTGCAAATTATAATAGTTTTTTATTGCTTTTTCCTATCATTGGTGTAGCATTATAGTGAATCTGTGAACCATGTGGTTGCAGTACGGATGCCCGCCCCAATATTATTCGCGGCATTGAGGGGCGGGCTTTTATATTGGCCTTTTTCCCTGTAAACTACTCTCATGTCCTCCCAAGTCCTTTATCGTAAATACCGTCCTCAAAAGTGGAGTGAAGTCATGGGACAAAACCATATTACCGGTATTCTCTCCGAAGCGATTAAGCTTGACCGCCTGGCTCACGCCTATCTATTTTCCGGTTCGCGAGGAACGGGCAAGACGACTTTGGCCAGGATTCTGGCCCGCTCGGCTGGCACGGCCGAAGAGGATATTTACGAGATAGATGCCGCCTCAAATCGGGGCATAGACGATATCCGCTCACTGCGCGAGCACGTCTCGGTCTTGCCTTTTTCTTCGGCATTCAAGCTCTATATTATTGACGAAGTCCATATGCTCTCCAAAGACGCCTGGAATGCTCTTTTGAAGACTTTGGAAGAGCCACCCAAGCATGTCATTTTCATTCTAGCCACGACCGAACTTGAAAAAGTGCCGGAGACGATCATTTCCCGTTGTCAAACATTTGCTTTTCGCCGGCCGGAAAGAGAAGTGATTCGCGATTTGGTTTTGAAGGTAGCCAAAACCGAAGGTTATACGATCGACGCTGGTGGAGCCGATCTTATTGCTCTCCTCGGTGACGGTTCTTTTCGAGACGCTCTCGGTATGCTCGAAAAAGTCTTTGCCGCCTCTCCAGACAAGAAGATCAGTCAAGAAGAGATCGAGGCTATCACCGGCGCTCCCAGGTCCGACTTGGTGAATTCCTTTATTGCCAATCTTCTGGCCAAGAACGGGGAACAGGCTCTCCATGTCCTGGCTCAAACGGAGAAATTGGGTATATCAATGGAAATATTCGGCACTCTGGTTCTTGAAAAAGCCAGATTCATTCTTCTGGCCCAACACTCCTCATCGGCCAAGAATGATCTCGAAAAGCGCCTCTCGTCCGAAGATCTGGCTTTTGTTCTCGAGCAAGCCAAGTTGAAGGTACTAAACCCCACTATCCTCGTTGCTCTCATTGATGCGCTCGAGGCTTTGGGCCGGGCTAGGATCAAGAGCCTGCCTTTGGAAATGGCGGTGGTGGGGGTTTGTGGGTAAGGTTGCTTAATGGGCCATGTCGTTCAAAGTATTAAAAATCGGTTGTTATCGAACAATAATTTGGTATACTATATAAGTATAATCAAAGTTCGATAATGGCAAAAGAAACACTCAAACATAAAACAATAAAATTGCGTAAACTCGGAAAAACATACAGTGAAATTCTGAAAGTTGTTCCCGTGGCGAAATCAACGCTTTCATTATGGTTACGAAAAGTTAGTCTAAGTTTTCCTCAGACGCAGCGAATATCAGAACTAAGAAAAGCAGCTCAGAGAAAAGGGGCTGCAGCGCAAAAACAGAAAAGAATTAAAAAGGAGGAATATTTAATCAGAAAAGCTCAAGACGAAATAATTTCGATTTCTTGGCGTGAGCTATGGCTTATAGGGATTGCGTTATATTGGGCTGAAGGATCGAAAGCAAAAATTTATAGACCGACATGTCGAACCAGTTTTTCAAACTCGGACCCAAAAATGATCGCGTTATTTATCAAATGGTTAAATATATGTCTGAAAATAGATAGTAAAGATTTAATATTAAGCATATACATTCACGAGTCACATAGTCGTCGAATTGACGAAATCAAAACCTATTGGAGTCAATATCTAAACTTACCACTTCATTATTTTAAGGGTGTTTACTTGAAAAAGAATAAAATAAATACACAAAGAAAAAATGTTGGAGCCTTGTATATGGGTCTTTTACGGGTTAATATAAAATCGAGTTCAGATTTGAATAGAAGTATTTTAGGTTGGATTAATGGTATCTGTGTTCATTGCGGGATCGTCTAATGGTAGGACACCTCCCTTTGAAGGAGGTTATCTTGGTCCGAATCCAAGTCCCGCAGCATTTGAGAAATAGTAGCGTTTTTGGGTATGTTTGCGACTAACTCGTAAGGACTTTTGAAGCTGTACTTAGCCACAGTTTTGTTTGTGATAATTGCGTTCGAAAGTAATTTTTCCAATGTTCTGCGTTTTACTTCATCCGGAGCTTGCAAATAAGAATCGGCGGCTTTGTTGCAATCCAGAAATACATTTTTGATCCGTTCGATAGTAACTTCCGGTACGGCTCCATTTTCAATTTCTTTGATCTGCTTTTCGAGTTCAACACGGCGATTGGTGATCTCACGCATTTTCTCTTCATATAAGTCTTTACGGAGCACTTGAGAGGTGTAGCTGTCAGTAAGCATAGATTCTTTTGCAGGTAATCCGGACAGTTCATTCTTCAAGTTGGACGTAGAAGTAGCTGTATAGGCCAATTTTGACTGATTCTGGGCTTTGTAAGCTTCGAATGAGAGCTCAATAAGTTCAGGTTCAATTTTCAATTCCTGGAAGATGTCGGAGAGCAGGTTGTCGATGAATTCAGAACGCATAAAATTCTTCTTTTGATCACAAATGCCTTTGCAATTGGTGCAGTGATAGTAAGAAAAGCCTTTTTGAGTTTCGGCAGTGATGATACAGCCACATGTTCCGCAAATGAGAAAGCCGCGAGCTGAATAGAAATGAGTTCGCTTGCGTGAATGTAGGCGGCCATGAAGAATATCCTGTGCCATATTAAATATTTCGCGTGTGATTAAAGCCGGGTGTTTTCCCTCATAGACTTTGCCGTCTCGCTCCATAAGACCAAGATAAAATTTGCTGTTAAGAATTCTATGAATCTGATTTTGAAAAACTTTGTAGCCGGAAGCAGTTCGCAAGCCTTCGCTGTAAAGAATTTCGGCGATTTCCTTCAAGCTATGCGAGCCGGTGATGTATAGCTCATAGACGCGCTTCACATATGGTCCACGTTTGGGATCAATAACAACTTTCTTCGTAGCTTTGTCAT
Organism: uncultured Candidatus Saccharibacteria bacterium; assembly: GCA_964362725.1. Classification (GTDB taxonomy): domain Bacteria; phylum Patescibacteriota; class Minisyncoccia; order Phycocordibacterales; family PALSA-1337; genus C7867-002. Next base: position 4,929 of record CAYIFO010000010.1, on the reverse strand, counting down.
TCAGATAGCCGAAAGGAGCATGGTTAGGCCATTCGCCGCGTTCTAATTTGGCCCGATTGCCTCGTTTGACGTTAACGCTCAAATCACGGATATATTGGCTGGCCATGGCTTGTTCAATGCTCATAAGGAGAACATTGTCAGATGGCAGGAAGTTTTTCTCAAATGTACGAATGCATTGAATTTTACCGTTTTGCAGAAGCCACTGAATCTGGCCACCATCAACAGGATTGCGAGTGAGGCGATCAATCTTCCAGCAGAGAATAGCGTCAGCTTTGCCGGCGGTAATTGAGGCGATCATCTGATTGAAAATTGGTCTGCCGGGATCCTTTGCCGATCTGCTTTCACGTAAAGTTTCAACGACGGGCAAGTTCAAAGTCTCTGCCAATCTTTTTAGCTCGGCTTCTTGTGAATCAAGCGAGAGAACCTGCTTGTCTTCAGTGTCAGTGGATTTTCGGCAGTAAATAATATATTTCATGGCGTAAGTTTACTCTCAATATTTTCGCAAGACAAATTTTCCGGTGGATTTTCTGTGGAGAGTTTATAAATTCTGTGACGAGCTTTGCCTAACCAATGCGTGTCATATGAGTTGTCGATCTCCGGTGTGGCCACGCCGAATTCTTCGAGAAGAACGCTCATTCCGAAATTGGATATGCCGCCTTGGATTTCTGGACGAAGGAGATTTCGTGAGCAGACATATGCCTTTTGGTTCATCAACCTTCTGTCTACGAATGACTTGGCCATATACTTGGTCAGATATGACGATAGCTTTTCATTTCCGTCGGTCATTTTGAGGTAAATAAATCCATGTTTCCAGAGTCCCGCAACCAATCGGGTAGATCGCTCTTCTTCAAAGATATTCTTTGGTAGTCCCCAGATGAGAGCGTGGAAATGAACAGCTCCACGCTTTTGAAATTCGGGGACGGCGATATACCGCCATTCTTTTTCAAATCTATGGCGTAGAGCCTGGATGAAAGCGCCGAAATCTCGGTAGCCGACGCGTAGGTCTTCTTGGTTGTCCCGGTACGTCGCAGTAAGGAGTAAAGGATATTCAGTTCCGGTGAGGTTAGCGAGGACGAGTTGTCTAAAAACCATCGAAGCGCGATTTGCGTTGTCTTTGCGCTTGCCTTCGAATTCCGTGGATCGTTGTGTAGCGCTAACATCATCTGTAGCACCAGGTATTCGAGCATGGCGTGTATTCTTTCTTCGTGCACCTTCAAGTATTGGGAGAGGTCGTTCATATGTGAATGTTTCGATTATGTTTCCGTATCTAATAAATTTGTTGTAGCCCATTGTTTTGTATTGTCCTAGGTTAGGTCTCTAGCAAGTCATCAAGCACCCGCCGGCGGACCCTCCCCAGCTGAAGCTACGGGTGCGGTTACGCCGGCCAGCGCTATGAATTATTAGTATAATACAGCCAAGCAGTTAATGTATTTGAAAGCCGTTTAAGACGAAATATCTCGACCGGATATTCTCCCGAAGTATTTTTGTGTTCGCATGATGAGTTCTTGGCTGTATGGCTGTTCCATACGCACATTTACTCATGCGGGTTTAGCTCTTTTGAGCGTGGTAAAATACAAAATGGCTCAATACCAATCTATTTGGCGTTGAACTTTCAGAAATTATGATCACAGAAGAAGATAAATTGATCAGACAGCCCCTTTTTGCCAAGGGTTGTTTGACGTTCAAGAATTCTGGGCACACCTTGATCCTTGATCGTGAATATTACCGATGTTCCGAGCAGGTAAAGGGGAATTGCCACTGTAAAGAAGAGAAAATGATCAGAGTTAAGGATATGGTGAGACGATTCGATAATCTGATAACAAAGTTTGAATTACCGGAGGGCGAAGCAGGTAAGGTGTTCGATGAGCTGTTAATGGTCATGGTTAAGCAGTGGCGAAGATCAAGCCAACGAGACGTGCATCTGGAAGAAATCCTCGTATCTACAGGCAATATCATTATTGACCAAATCAAGAAACGACAAGAGATGAGCAAGACGGATTTTCTGGAATTTAAGCGAACATTTTATACTCTGCTAAAAAATCAATACGAAGAAATGCTTTTCTATTATCTTCTTGATCCTCTTTTCACTCTGAACCCGTGGAAATGTGAACAGGACGAGATGACAGCGTTCCTCAGAAAATCGATGGGCATAAATGTACAGAGAATACGCATAAACTTTTCATGGCATGTTCGCAAGTTGTATCTATCAGATGATGGTCAGATCGATAGCATAGAATTTGAAAACTGGAGCTGGTACGTTATGCAATATACCAAGCGACACATTCCGGAATTTATGGATAATTTCAAACCGGGATTCATTGTGAATACGAGACGATTCGACACCCTAGACTTCTTTGAAGTCGCCGATGAATTCAGTCAAAACGATTTTAGGGATGCTTTGAGCTATAGCGAATTTGCGACAAAATATGCGAAAGAAAAGATATTGGCCAAGATCTTTGATGGTTTCGAAGATCTCAAACCAAAAGCGAAAATTGAATATCTGAAAAAGCTAGACGGTCTAACGAAGCAGTCTTTTTATGCCTATTTTGCGGCATTGAATAGGATATAACTGAATGTGGCGCCTCCCGCCCCAACAGCACTTTCAATCGCAGGAAAGTCATGCGCAGCCGCTTGACGTGGGCGCGATGTAGGATGGGGACGGGCATATCCAACCTCAGCCCTGATTATGTCTGTGGCGCGACTTTAATGCGCATACCCGTGCGGCTCCGCTTACCCGACAGTCTGTAACGCACAGACAGTCGGCCGCTTCGCTCGCACCGATATGCGCTAGTCGCGAATAGAGTCAGTGGTGACGGGCTGAGGTAGACATGCCCTCATCTACAAGCGTCTCGCGCATCACTTTCCGAAAGAGCTGTAGGCGCGGTCGGCGAAGGACGTATAATTGATATGTACTGGAAATAGTGAGAGAATACAAACATGCCTATATTGATGAGTGATAAGCCAAAGACGGGGGTAAAAATCTCTTCTGTTGAAAGAGAGGGTAAAATACCTGTACTTACAGGTTATTTGAATAAAATTCTTTGTGGCGATACTGTTGATCTAATGAGAAAAATACCTGATGGATCTGTGGATCTCATTATAACTTCACCACCATATAACCTAAAGAATTCAACTGGCAATGGAATGAAAGATGGGCGAGGTGGTAAATGGGCAAATGCTGCGCTTCAAAAGGGATACACACATCACAATGACTGTATGCCACATGATGAGTATGTGAAATGGCAAAGGGATTGTTTGACCGAAATGCTACGCATCATTCCTGATGATGGAGCTATCTTTTACAATCATAAATGGCGCGTGCAAGGAGGATTATTGCAAGATCGTCAAGATATTGTCAGCGGCTTTCCGGTGCGGCAAATTATTATTTGGAGACGCAAGGGCGGATTTAATTTCAATCCCGGCTATTTTGTACCAACATATGAAGTCATTTATCTTATAGCCAAGCCGAAATTTAAGCTTCAACCTAAGGCAAGTGGACATGGAGATGTGTGGGAGTTTACACAAGAAATGAATAATGAGCACCCTGCTGCATTTCCGGTTGCGCTTATTGATAGAATTGTCGCATCAACTGAAGCTAAAATAATACTGGACCCATTTATGGGTTCAGGGACAACAGCAATAGCGGCAATTAACTCGAACAGGAAATATATTGGTATAGAGATTTCACCTGATTATTGCAAAATGGCCGAGGAGAGAATTACACAGCACAAATCACAAACTAAACTTTTATAATTTTATGACGGATAAACCAAAAATATATACGAAGCAATCGCTCACTCAAAAATTGAAAGAGATTGCCGCTATGGATTGGATTGCAAATACCAGGAAAGGAAATGTCGGTGGCGTCGGTAATACGTTGGAAGATTTGCTTGAGATTAAGGAAAATAATCTCCCAATTCCTAATGCAGCCGAATGGGAATTAAAAGCACAAAGGATTGATACAACTTCACTGTGTACTCTTTTTCATATAGAACCGTCTCCTCGTGCAATCCGTTTTGTGCCGCAGGTATTACTGCCCAAATATGGTTGGGCACACCAGGAAGCAGGTGTCGGTTATGGAAGAGACGAGATGAGCTTTCGTCAGACAATACATGGGCTTTCAAGAAGTGATCGTGGATTTATGGTAAAAATTGATCGTGCAGAAAGAAAAATATTGATCTCATTTGATGCTAAAAGTGTAGATATTCGTCATGCAACTTGGCTCAAATCAGTTAAAAAGAGAATTGGATTAGGGGAATTAGATCCGCAACCGTATTGGGGTTTTGATGATCTCGAACATAAAGCAGGAACAAAGCTTCTAAACAGCTTTTATGTTCAAGCAGAAGTGAAAACTATTCGCCGGAAAGAATACTACAAATATACAAAAGTAATGATGCTACAGAAATTTAATTTTGAAGGGTTTTTGAAAGCAATCGAGGAAGGTATTATTCTTGTGGATTTTGATGCTCGCAGTGGTCACAATCACGGGACAAAATTCAGAATGCGCCAAGACAGTTGGCCTATGTTATACGAAAAAGTAACTGTTATTTTGTAAATCTCAATGAGAATCTCAAAGATAACAATTGATAATTTCCGTTCAATTAAACACGCAGAAATATCAGCTGATAAATTTAATGTTTTTGTTGGTCAAAATAACCATGGAAAGACAAACTTCTTTGAGGCAATAGACTGGTTTTATGGTGCAAAAGGTGAAATAGACAAGATTCGCCATATGAGAAATGGTGACACCGAGGTTTGTGTCGAAATTGAATTCTCAGAAATCAAAGATGGGATTCAGAAGATGAAAAATGAGAAAAATAAAACTACAATACAAAATCTAGTTGGCGAGAATGATTGGGTCCGCATTAAACGTTCAAGTTTAGAATTAAAGAATAGAAAAATATTTGATACAAGAGATAATTCCTGGAC
>CAYIFO010000009.1:12640-23371 GCA_964362725.1 uncultured Candidatus Saccharibacteria bacterium | reverse complement strand
TGAGTGAATCCCTGGAGCGAATCCTTTGTGAAAACGCCGGTACATTGGGAACAGAGCCGCAGGGTTGAGAAAAGGCAAAGGGAGTAACATTGTGGTAATATGTCCACCATGCCAAAAAAAGAGATTGAATTCGATAGACTTTATGCCGTTCTCAATCCCGCTCAAAAAGATGCTGTCGACACGATCAATGGCCCAGTTATGGTCATAGCCGGGCCGGGGACGGGCAAGACAACCATTTTGACTTTGAGGATAGCCAATATTTTGCGACAGACCGATACCGCGCCCGATAATATTCTAGCTCTGACCTTCACCGAGTCCGGCGTCTACGCCATGCGCCGGAAACTTCTGGAAATAATAGGACCAGCTGCCTACAAGGTCAATATCCAGACATTCCATGGTTTTGCCGAGTCGATAATCCAGAAATATCCCGACTATTTCCCCCGGGTTATCGGTTCCAAAGTCATTACCGAGGCCGAACAAATCGGGATAATCGAAAACTTGATAAAAACTACCAAAATAAAAATTCTCCGCCCTTATGGCGATCCGGCTTATTACATTCGTTCAGTTTTGGGCGAAATCCAGGTTCTCAAAAGAGAAAATATCTCCCCCAAGGTTCTCAAGATGAGCATAAGGGAGCAAGCATTTTTGGAAAAAAGTCAGATGGAGAACGGTCAAAAGACCAGTCCGGCCGAGAGCGAGAAAAATGATAAGAAAAAAAAGAAAAATTTGGAGTTGGCTTATCTGTACGAGAAATACGAGGAGCAATTGGCCAAGCAGAAATTTTACGATTTTGACGACATGCTTCTTGAACTTATTCGAGCTATGGAGAAGAACAGTCTTTTTAAGTTGATTCTTCAAGAGACTTACCAATATATCTTGGCCGACGAGCATCAAGACGCCAACGCTTCGCAAAATAAGATTTTGGAACTTCTGGCCGATTTTGACGACAACCCAAACCTCTTTATTGTTGGAGACGACAAGCAAGCGATCTATCGTTTCCAGGGCGCCTCTTTGGACAATTTTCTTTTTTTTAGCCAGAAATACCAACAAGCCAAAGTTATTGACCTTGAACATAATTACCGTTCGCATCAGGGTATTCTTGACGCTGCCCACAGCCTGATCGGAAATAATCCCGGTTTGCCGGGCCGGGAAAGGACCAAGCTTGTTTCTCTCCAGATCGGAAGCAAGCCCATTTTCGTCGACGAATTTGAAACTCTGGACAAAGAACTTGAATACACGGCAAGTTTGATTGAAAGGCTAGTTTCAAAGGGAGAAAAAAGTGAGGAAATAGCCATTTTGTATCGTGAGAACAAAGAAGCTCGGAAAATATCCGATGTCTTGAAAAATCACGGTTTAGCTCATCGGATCGAATCGAACCACAATATTCTGGAAGATACCAATAGTGTCAAAATTATCACGCTTTGTCGGGCCGTAAACGATCCTTCGAACAGTGACTATCTGGCTCGGGCTTTGCTTTTGCCGGAAATGAAAAATGATCCGGCTGATGTAGCCGTAGCTTGCACCTTGGCTGGTCGTCAAAATAAACCCCTTTACCAAATAGTAAAAGAGGATAAACTTCTCAAATCTTCTTATGGAAGAATAGTCAAATGGTCAGCCGAGGCCCAAACAACAGCATTTGTTGATTTCCTCCATAAGCTCATTCGGGATACTGATCTGCTCGCAACAATCATGTCCGCTCCTGATTCACTGGAACAGTTGAGCTCACTGCAGTCTCTTCATGAAAGGATTGCCAAGGCCGCTTTGACAAAGAAAACTTTCTTGCTTAGAGACTTTATCGAATATATCTCAATCGTGAGCGATCATGGCTTGTCGGCCAAGAGAAACTATGTCGAGCATGTCGGTGGAATCCGCTTGATGACCGCCCATCGCTCCAAGGGCCAGGAATTCAATCATGTCTTTATCGTGAATGCCGTTGACGGTCTTTGGGGCAATCGGAATGAGCGCAATCATTTCAACGTTTCGCTCACAGAGGGAGCCAAAACCGGTGGACGGATCGAGGATGAGAGGAGGCTTTTCTATGTGGCCATGACCCGGGCCAGAGAATCAGTCAATATTTCCTACTCCCGCTCCAATGGCGAAAAGGAAACAATAGCCAGCCAGTTTGTTTCGGAGATCAAGCCTTCACTCATCTCTTTTAGTCGGCCGGTCGTGATGAATGGGAGCCCTGCGTCGATCTTGAAGCCCAAGACTTCGCCAACCATAGAATCCTTGTCGGTTATCAAGGCCGATTTCGTCAAGGGAAGATTTTTATCCCAGGCTTTTTCCGTCACCCATCTCAATAACTATTTGAAATGTCCCTGGTCTTATTTTTTCGTCAACTTGATCCGCATCCCTCAAAACAAGACCAAACATCAAATGTACGGCACGGCCGTACATAAAACTTTAGCCTCATTTTTTGATGCTTACAAAGAGGAGCGGGATTTATCCAAGAAAAAGCTTACCGAACTTTTCAAGCACAATCTCAATCTGGAGCCTTTGATGGTGGCCGATCTGGTTGACTCTTGGAAGAAAGGAAAAAAGGCTTTGGAAGGCTATTATGAGGCATATTATCCGGCCTGGAACAGGACGATTATCAATGAATATGGTTTGAAAGGGATCGTTTTGAAAGTTGGTGATGACGAAATCGAACTAACGGGTAAGATAGACAAGCTTGAATTTTTGAATGAAAGGGAAGTGGTGGTGGTGGATTATAAGACGGCCAAACCAAAATCCCGTAACGAGATCGAAGGCAAGACCAAGAGTGCCGATAGCAATTACACGAGACAGCTGGTTTTTTACAAAATGCTTTTGGATAGGGACAATAAAATGAGGATGACTCACGGCGAAATTGATTTTATCGAACCCAATCTGGCCGGCAAATACAAAAAAGAAAGATTTGAAATTAAGGCCGAGGATGTAAATAAATTGGAAACCCAAATTCAGGATGTGGCGACAGAAATAATGAAACTTGGTTTTCTTGACAAGAAGTGCGATGACGATGACTGCGAATATTGCAAGCTAGGGCAGATATTGGTTGATAATAAATGAGTGAAACCTTCCTGAATGTGTTTCCTCGCATGTTGGTAAGGTCGCCCACTCCAAATTGCAACCATATTTTGAAATAAGTAGTTATCAAAATATGGGCAATTTGTCGGGGCTCAAATCACATTACCAACAAGCTCGAAAACACATTCAGGAAGGTTTCACTCTAAATAAGTGAATCAATCAGTCCTGAAACAAGAGCTTTGGGCATGGCCCCGCTCATGACTATGATCTTCTTGTCGGCGCTTACGAAAAGCAAATCTGAAGGAACGCGATACTGGACTAAGGCTCTCTCGATGTAATTTATCGTGTTGGGATTGATGGATTGGTTGAGGACGAAAAAACTAGTCGGTGTGCCAGTCACGCCAGCTTTGGCCCCGCTTTGAACTTGATCGCTGACGACCTTGCTCATCTGGCCGTTATCGAGGCAATTATTGAATGAGGTAGTTTCCAAGCCGATATTTTTGGCCAGGACGGATAGATTTTTTGGATCGAGACCTTTGGGTGATTGGGAAGAGACGCCTGGCGTGGTTTCGTAAAGGTTTTTTTCATAAGCCCAGAATTTGTCATTGCCACCGAGCAGAGCGGCGCATTCCAGGGCTTGGGATTCGCGATTGGCGTTGGGGTGAAGAATGTTGCCGTTTTCATCGGGTGTATCGAGAGGGAAACTACGGTAGATCCAAGCGACCTTACCGCCTGGTCCGTATTGATCTATGATCTCGACCATTGTGGCGTTGAAAACCTTGCAATAAGGGCAAGAAGGGTCGGAATACTCGACTATTTTTATAGATGCATCAGGATTGCCCAAGATATGATCGGCATTGGTCACTGGTACCAGGTCGATATTAGCGGAGGTGTTTATGGTTGCGTTACTCACTGCCGCAACATTGTTGGTTGTAACCGGTTTCTTGACCCAGATGATAGCAATGGCAATGATCGCTCCCGCTATGATGATCGCTCCCGGCAAAGTCAGAAAAGCTGAAGGTTTGTTTTCCATGATATTAATTTAAGGTTATGGGGTAAGTATAACATGGAGAGAAATTAGTGGAATTTGATAAAGAGGTAAGTCTAATAAAGATCGCTTGATTAATTAGTATGCAAAGTCTATAGTTGTAAAAAAGTACAACAAAAAGGAATATATGATATCGAAAAATTCGGCAATTAGCCTGCAGCAATGGATTATGTGGGCAACTCTATTTCATCAATTGAAATACGAGGTTGATACAGACGGCCTTCAGATTCTTCCAAAGATTTCTCAAACAACAAAGCAGGACATTTTTTACCCACTTATGCTAGCGGGACAGGTTGTCGGGTACTATCCGCCGACCGATCCGGAGGTGAGTATTTATGCACATACCGCGGTTATGAAGGCAATGGATATGTGTTTGGGCAATCCAGGCTTGCATAAACCAAATGCTGGCTATGTACTATTACGCGCTATGTTAGACATGGTGGATGAAAATTCTCCTGAATGCATACTGGAATATCGGAAGCCTCTTTTGGAAAAAATGATAGTTTTCCTCGAGGCTTTCAAAGATCATTGCCAAAAACGCATCATACCCTTTTTTACAGAGAAGTAGGAGCTACTTTCTTGTTAGGTGTCACAGGACCCTGTACTAGCAGGGCCTTTTTTTGTATAAAAATTCCGCTTGAGTAATCGTATCAGATACTTCTCAAAACGGCAAAGTGAAAGTCATTGCGCTCGATTGAGGGATTTCCCAGGTGCTGGTATCAAGCTTTATCTCTTTGATTGCTCCCAGTTCTTTGAACTTGAGTGACTTATTATTGACGGCAAAATCGTACAATTCTTTGGTCAGGCGAACGTCGTCGATGCAGTATTCTATGAGCTTATCAATCTTACCTTCTTGCCACCAATTGACTGCCTGGAGACCATCGCTGGATTTATTCAAACCCAATGTGGCTTCGGCAACCGTGTCCAATTTCAAGCGCCGACCCAGGACTTTCTGCACTTCCTTCATGAGATCAAGACTTTTTATTTTGGTAATGTCACCCGGATAATATTTGTTGAGAATGGGAATATCGAAATGATCGCCATTCCAAGTAATGAACATGTCGGCCTGTTCCAGGATTGGCCATAGCTTGCTCAGATCTTTTTCCAAATAGCTTGAATACTGATCGGTCAAAGAGTCGTGAATACAGATCACGGAAATATCGAGATCAGCCGGATCGTTGGATCCGACATCCTGGAAAAAGTTTTTTGTTTCCAGGTCGAAGGTTATTTTGCGCATGAAGTCATTGTAAAGGTCGGGTAAAAATTGCGCAAGCTTCCAGCTGGTAGTATAATAATGACGATCTCCCACTATTAACCGCATGTCTTCTTCAAGCAATCATAAATCACGAGAGGCTTTTACTCTAATTGAACTTCTAGTTGTGATTTCGATTATCGGTCTCTTGGCCGCGGTGGTCCTATCGGCTCTAAATTCTGCCAGGAAAACAGCCAAGCTCTCAAAGGTTTATCAACAGATGGTCAGTATCAATCAGGCCGCTTACGCCTGTCGATCCGGCGGAGGTCTATTGCAAAGACCGGCCTATGACGGGGTTGGCGGTACGCCCGTCTGTACCGGAGGCAGTGATTTGTTGCCGAATATCACTAGCACTGGTTTTGTTTATTGTGGATTCACTACTGGCATCCCTAATTGTGGCGGTTGGAATCAAGGGGCGGATGGGCTGACTTATGCGATTTCAGCTTACACCCTTACGGGTTCAGAATATGGTTCGCAAAAATTTATTATATGCGGTTATGGAGTTAATGTAACTGGCTGGTTTGATGGAACATTCAATCTTGGCAATGACATAAAGTGCCAGAAGAACTGGTGAAAAAAAGGCCACTCGCAGGAAGTGGCCAAATGGCGGTGGTTGGTGCCAAGGATTTTTGGCAGTGTGCCGTGTTGTAAGCGACCACACATAACAACCACCACCGACATTATTATAAACCACAAAAAATAAAAAGACCATCACAGGAAGGATGACCGAAATGGCGGAAGGTGGGCCAGTAGCGAGACGATGTTTCAGGCTTGCAAAGCCTGAAATTGGTCGTCGGCTTACCGTTTTCTTTCAGACCATGGGTTTGACACGGTATGAAAGCAATATCCACCAACCACCGCCACTATTATACTTTGTCCCAGTATCAAAACGCCACTAGTTTTTTATGAATTCTACGATCTCATTTTCCGTACCAACCTTTTCTTTCTCTGTTTCCAATATTTTCAGACGTAATTTTCCGTTTTTGACCTCTTCATCCCCAATACAAACAACTCTTGGAATATTTCTTTTGACCGCATTGCCTATTTGATCGCCTACCTTCTTGTTTGAGATATCAACAGCCACTTTTAGGCCTTGCCCTCGCAACTTCTGGGCCAAATCCAAAGCATAAGGTGTATTTTGCTCTCCGACGATGCAGATAGCCAGATTGGCTACATTATCAATTTTCGGTAAGGTTCCGTAAGTTTCCATAAGGTCTCTGGCAATGAGATCACCGGCCCCAAAACCGACGGCTGGAACCTTTTCATTGCCAAAAAGAGCCAAAAGATCGTCATAACGCCCGCCGCCAAAAACCGAACGGCGATTGGCCGGATTTAGATCAAAAACTTCAAAAACTATTCCGGTATAATAATCAAAACCGCGCATTAGGGTTTGATCAAAGTGGACATTTGTGATGCCTAGTTTTTCCAATCCCTCGATGACTTGTTTGATTTCTTTCAAACCAACATGTTCTTCTTTGGTCTGGGGTAATCGAGTAGTGAATTCCTCAAAGTTCTTGGAATTGAGCAGAGTCAGGAATTTCTGAACCACGTCAGCCGCGTCTGTAGGAGAAGGAAGTGTCGCATAATCCGAGCGATCAGCTCGGATCGGAGCGACACTTCCTTCTCCGAAAGAACGCGGTGTAGTATTTCCGATCTGTTCAAAGACTATCCTCACCCCTTCCTCAAAAGCCTCCGGTTTGATCTTATTTTTCTTATCGATCAATTTGGAAATCTTTTGGGTCGCTTCTTCATTCAAGCCAAAAACTTCGCGGGTGACATAATTCATCACCTTGCGGTTGTTGAGACGAATCTCAAAATCAGTATCTTTCAAGCCATACGAGCGGGTAATATCGTAAGCCAGATTGATAATCTCGATTTCGGCTGAAATCGATTCCACTCCGAAAATATCGGCATTGAGTTGCCAGTGCTCGCGCGTCCGGCCTCTCTGGGGTTGTTCGTAGCGGAAGAGGTTGGGGATGGAATACCAGCGAATAGGGACAATAAGCTCGCGCTTTCTTGCCGCTATCATCCTGGCCACGGTCGGAGTCATTTCCGGGCGAAGAGTGACATCGCGGTCGCCCCGGTCCTTGAAAGTATAAGTCTGTTCACTGACTATCTCTTCGCCGGATTTGGCTTGGTAAAGTTCGGCCGGCTCCAAAACCGAGGCCCCATATTCCTCGTAGCCGTACTTTTCGCAATTGACGCGCCAGATATCGAATATCTTCTTTTCGATAGCCATATCGGCTGGATAGAAGTCTCGGACGCCCTTATAGGGGTCAGTGCCCAGTTTTTTGTCGTTTTCAGACATGGGGATATTGTAGCATAAAGCAAAAATCCGCCGAAGCGGATTTTTGTGAAGCTCTGCGTAGCAGACTTCCTCTTGTCAGATAGGTCAATTGTAGTCTATTGATTTGCGGAAGTCAAATCGAATAGGGCTTAACAAAATTGTGGACCGTACGGGAGTCGAACCCGCTGAGCTTCAGCTGACAAGAGGAAGCCGACAACCGTGTCTACGGCCCACGGAAGAATTAATCTTCCCAATATTAATCTTACACGTAGCTGTTCAAGAAATAATGAAAAAAGGTTCAAAAAAGGATAAAAAATGTGGTTGAGGTGCTAAGATTTCGTGAGATATGCTACGATACCCCTATGAAGAGGATAGTAATCAAGGAAGGACCGGTGGTTTTCTTGAGGAATGTGGTGGCTATGGAAATCCTGGCCTCGGTCTTTTTTTTCGGCATTTCCTATCTGGCTAACTACGAGCAATTGTTCAACCAAATCGGTATTGATAATTTTTTTCACTATAATAATTTTATAATCATAATTTTTTCCTTTTTCCAGCTTATCTACATCCTCGCTCTTTTCTTCGACTGGTATCTCAAATATTTCGAAATACGCGAGAGGGAAATAGTCCGCAGATCCGGTTTGGTTTTCAAAAGTTCCAAGTCAGTCTCTTTACTTCATGTCGTGGCCGTGGAAATAACTCAAAGCCCTATCGACCGCCTGATGCGTCATGCCACTCTTATTCTCGAACATGATAATGGTCGCTCGACCAAAATTAGAAATGTAGCCGGTTACGAGGAATATGCCGAAGTGATCAAGCAGACCATCGATAATTCTCTGAAGAAGCCTATTCATGCCAAAAGTTTACAAATGTTTCTCAAAGAAGGTGAGGGACTATTTTTGGAATACAAACAGACTTTGCGCTATGACCTACGCCGACAGTGTATAAGTAAGGATGTCGAAAGGGCGGTCGTGAAGACTATTGCCGGCTTTATGAATGCCGATGGTGGTACTCTGATTATCGGTGTTGACGATGAGGGTAAAGTAACGGGACTCAAAAATGACTATGAAACCCTAGCTAAGAAAAACCGCGATGGTTTTGAAAATCATCTGAACAACCTGGTCAAGACGATGCTTGGCGTCAAATTTGCCAATTATCTCCATGTGCGATTCGATTATTTTGATGATAATGAAGCCTGTCTGGTGGCTGTTGATCCCAGTCACAAACCGGCCTATATCCAGAATGCCGAAGGCAAAGAAGAATTTTTCGTTCGTATGGGCAACTCAACGCAACCTTTCTCGATGAGTGAGACCGAGGAGTATATAAAGACAAGGTGGAAATAATCACTTTTCCCAATCGTTTCGAGAAATTCCTGCTTAGGCATACTTATTCTCAGAAAACGATTCTTTTGGAACCTTGAAATTTGGAATAGGCAAATTCTTTTTGAGTCTAAGAATAAACCAACCCTCAATAGTTGTCATGAGATTTCTCCGACATTCCTCCAATGTCTTGCCTACAGCCCAAACACCACGAAGTTCTTTTATTTCGCCATAAAACTTCTTGCCATTCTCGATAATTTCATAGGTGGCTTTATTAAGATTGGATGTGAGAAAGTCCTGGATCATATTTGAATGCTATCAATAATCCGGATATTTCTCAATGGGTGTAATGAAAAACAGACTATCTGGGATATGGCTATATGAAGCCATTATTTGACTACATTGCCCAATAGGCTTGACAATACGATTCAAATAGTGTATACTTGTAGCATCAATAACCCTAAAAAGTTGTTGGATCGCTAAGAAGTCTTTCTCGGACTTCTACCTGAGCTTTCAATAAAATGAAACCTGGTGCATAAAGCTAACGATAAATCTTCTTGAAAGGAGATAAAAATGAGAAAATCGCATCAGTACATTTTCAATCTTGCTCTGACTCTGATCCAGCAACTCCAGGTGCCTCAAAGCCTGGGTGGGTCGGCGTTGGGGCCACAGGATATCTATACTCAATTTGGCGAAAAGATTGTAGCCAAACTGAAGAAGATGAATCCTGAAACATTGGGGCGTATATCCAGCTTCGGGCTGGAGTACGATACTTTAACGGCCTGGTCTGGAAAAACCTCGCTGTACGAAGTACATTGTGGGTCGTATTTGGGAAAATACCAAAGTGGACGCGGTCTCCTCATCGAGATCGCTTGCACAGCGATATGCGCCCAAATCTTCGACACGCTCCGGTCGAGTGAGTTTAAGGAATGGAATAAGATCTTTCCGGGTCGAGTTCCGGCTTGAGTCAGTTAGCCCAATCTTTAACTGGGTAGCCCAATACCATTCGGTGTTGGGCTTCGTTTTTTATAATTTCCCATGTCCGACATCGGGAAAATTACAAATCCTTCCTCCTCGCCCTGGCCCTATCCAACTCCGTGAGGAATTTTTTGCGCAAGCGAACATTTTTGGGGGTGATTTCCAAATATTCATCCTCGCGCATGAGTTCTAGGCCTCTTTCAATAGTCAAAATATAAGGAGGAACTAGAGTCAAAGCTTCGTCCTTGCCGGAAGAGCGCATATTGGAAAGCTGTTTGCCTTTGCAGGGATTGACATCCATGTCATCGCCTTTGGAAGTGTCGCCGATAACCATACCCTCGTAGATATCCATAGCCGGGGTGATAAAGAGGCGACCGCGGTCCTGAAGATTCCAGAGCGAGAAACCAAAAGACTTACCCGAGGCCATCGATGTCATCGAACCGGTCTGACGTTTCTCGATCTCACCTGCATGAGGTTTGAAACCGATCACCCGCGAGGACATAATACCTTCGCCTTTGGTATCGATGGTAAAGGCGTTTCTATAACCGAGTAATCCGCGTGTCGGCATTTCAAAAACCATTCGAACTTGATTGCCGTGAGTTTTCATATCGGTCATTATGCCTTTTCTTTTACCCAAAGTTTCGATGATTATTCCTGAATAAACCTCTGGTGTGTCAATAATCACTTCCTCAAAAGGTTCCAATATCTGACCACTTTCTTCTTTGGTAATGACTTTTGGCTGGGAGACTTGAAGTTCGTAACCCTCTCGGCGCATGTTCTCAATGAGAATGGCGACAAGAAGTTCACCGCGACCAAAAACCGTGAAGCCTTCGGCTGAAGGGTC
>CAYIFO010000009.1:0-12630 GCA_964362725.1 uncultured Candidatus Saccharibacteria bacterium | reverse complement strand
TCTTCGGAGTTGAAATCCACTTTCAAGCCCACATTGGTTTCCAGTTCGAGTTGCAATCTTTCGCGAATCTGGCGACCGTTGACAAAGGTGCCTTCACGACCGGCAAAAGGCGAATTGTTGACTAGGAATTGCAGGGAAATAGTCGGTTCATCGACGGTGATAGCGGGCAGAGCCACCTGATTTTCATTATCGGTAATGGTCTCACCTATGTAAATATCTGGAATACCGGCGACCGTGACAATGTCTCCAGCTTCGGCCTCCTTGACTTCAATCCTTTTTTTACCGCTAAATGTAAAAAGTCTAGTTATTTTTCCAGTGAATGATTTGCCGTTTATATCTTTGACCCAGATATTGGAGCCGTCTTTGATCGAGCCCGTATAAATACGGCAAACTGCCAATCTTCCAAGAAAATTATCGTAACCAAGGTTGAAAACCTGGGCGGTCAGGGCAGTTGAAGGAGTAAGCGAATTCGAGGGATGCCTCGGACCGAGCGAAGGCGAGGGAGAGCCAGCCGCGGCGCTAGCAAGCGCCGACGGCGTATCCCGAGAATCGCTTACTCCTTCAACTGCTTTTGTATTGGCAGGAGGGACATGCTCAATGATTGTATCCAAAAGGGGAGTCAGGTCTTTCGATTCATCACTCAATGATTTTTTAGCCACGCCAGTCCTACTAATAGCGTAAATTGTTGGAAAGTCGATCTGTTTGTCGCTAGCGCCCAATTCCATGAAAAGTTCCAAAACCTCGTCGTGAACCCGCATGGGGTTGGCGGCCGGCTTATCAATCTTGTTTATGATAACGATCGGCTTCAAGCCCAATTCAAGGGATTTCTTGAGAACAAAGCGGGTTTGGGGCATAGGGCCTTCCTGGGCATCGACGACCAAAAGGACAGCGTCAATTGAGCGAAGAACCCGTTCAACCTCGGAACCAAAATCGGCATGACCGGGAGTGTCGACGATATTGATCTTGGTGTTTTTGTAGGTTATTGAAGTATTCTTGGCGTAAATCGTAATACCGCGCTCCTGTTCAAGAGCGTTTGAATCCATGGACCCTTCATCACCGTGGCCACACTGGGTCATTATGGCGTCAGTCAGGGTTGTTTTACCGTGGTCGACGTGCGCGATTATTGCTATATTTCGTATTTCCATAAGAAAAAGAGCCGAAGCTCGTGTGGTAAGTAAAGCATAAAAATTAGTGGCTGTCGAGGAGAATATGATTGTAGTACATTGGTCACAGATTATCCTCGGGGCTTAAATGGTGTGGGGATTACGAGACCTCGTCAAGCCTCGACATGTTTTTTCATCAGAAATTTATCCCACTCTGATATTCTTGGAGTATGGAAAATGGATTAGGAAAAAATGAGGAGAAGAATATAAGGTCGAGACTTTTTCTGTCCGGATCAGACTCCGTCGTGGGCACAATTGATAAATTACTCGAATACGCCGTATCATTGCGCGCTTCCGACATCCATTGCGATCCGCGTGAAAGTGTCATTGTTATACGACTTCGGATAGACGGTCTTATTTCTGAAGTCGGTATATTGACCAAACAAATACACGATGAATTCATCGCTCGCCTCAAGATCCTGTCTGGTGCCAGGACCGATCTTCATGCCGTGCCCCAGGATGGCCGCTGGAGCGCCAAGATAGGGGAGTCAAATTATAATATTCGCATTTCATTCATGCCTACCTATTTTGGAGAAAATGCCGTTTTGCGGCTTTTGCCCACCAAGACTGGGATGGATATTTCTTTTGCCAAGCTGGGTTTTACACCTGACCATGTTCGGGCGATCGATCGGGCTTTGCGGTTCAAGCACGGTCTTATTCTGGTGACGGGACCGACCGGCTCGGGTAAGACGACGACCCTGCATACTTGTTTGTCGCTCAAGGCCAAAGAATCGTTATCGATCATTACCTTGGAAGATCCTGTTGAATACGAAATATCTGGTGTCCGTCAGATTCATGTCAAACATACCCATGGTGTGACCTTCGCGGCTGGCTTGCGAGCCTCTTTACGCCAGGATCCAGATGTGATCATGGTCGGAGAGATCAGGGACAAGGAAACCGCCGAAGTTGCCATCCATACGGCTTTGACTGGTCACTTGGTTCTTTCCACTTTGCATACCAATTCGGCCCTCGAAACCATTCCCCGACTTATTGATATGGGTGTCGATCATTATCTCCTGGCTTCGACTCTCAAACTGGTCATTGCCCAGCGCCTGGTTCGAGTAATGTGTCGAAATTGCGAGGCCGAAGGCTGTTTGTCATGTCAGTTTTCCGGTTACGATGGCCGTTCGGTCATCGCCGAAGTTTGCGAGATCGACGGAAATTTGCGCGAGCTTATTGCTACGAAAAGGTCGTTTTCTGATTGTCTCGAATATTCACTTTCGGTCGGCTTCCGGCCTATTCGGGAAGATGGTTTGGAAAAGATCCTCTGGGGTATGACGACCAAAGTCGAAGTTTTGCGAGTCCTTGAAGATTCGCTGACGAATTTCTCGAGCAAATTTGCCGAGGAATATTCTTGATTTGCGATATTTTATCATTAGGAATTTGCCAATTATTTTATGAAAAATATTTTTAATTATAAAAAAACCAAATGGAAGCGTCGTGATCTGATTTTTCTTTTGGAAAGACTGGAACTTTATCTTTCGGCTGGTCTTGAACTCAACAAAGCTCTTCTTATCTGTGAACAAGGCCTGAAGCCATACCGTCAAAAAATCATGAACAAAATCAGATTGGCGGTCGAATCGGGAGGTCTGCTTTCAAAAAATCTTCGGCTGCATATCGGTTTGTCGGAAACTCTCTCCGGTCTGGTCGGCCAGGGTGAATTGTCGGGCTCCCTCTCAAAGTCTCTTCATTCGGCCAGGACTCTTTTGGAAAAAGAGGATGAATTATTCAAAAAATGCGCTTCGGCCATGGCCTATCCGATTGTCATTGGTTTATTCGCCTGTCTTCTCACACTTGGCTTGGTTCGCGGGATTTTGCCTCAGATAGTACCGATGCTCAAAAGTCTTCAGGTAGAATTGCCGCTTATTACGCGAATTGTCATAACGGTCTCGGATGTTCTTACCCGGCAGGGTCTGTACATTCTGATTGGACTCGTTTTTGCGATTATTATTGCCAGGATTTCTTATACCAAGGTCAAAGTTATTAGACAAGTCACTCAATTGGGCATCGTCAATCTGCCCTTGGCCGGTACCCTTGTTCACAACTATTACCTAGCCGTTTTTCTTCATTCTTGCGGTTCTCTGGTCGAATCGGGTGTGGCGGTCAAAGAAGCGTATTTGGGCACAGTTCGGTCTATCAAACTGATTCCTCTTAGAGAAAAACTGGAAAGAAAACTGCCTGATGTCTCGGCTGGTCGTTCTTTGTCAGGCATAATATCCGGTGGCAAAATTCCGTCATATATCCCGCCTTTGCTTGGCGCAGGAGAACTGTCTGGCACCCTGGGTCTCTCGATAATCCGGGCCGGGACAATTCTCGATTGCGATATCGAACACTCTCTGAAGAAAATAACCTCTCTTATCGAGCCAATCATGATGGTGGCCATGGGTTGTGTTGTTGGCGGTATTGCTCTCTCCATCATGATGCCGATTTACGATATTTCCAAAGTATTGCAGAAATGACTATTTTTTAAAGCAATGAATATTATTTTATTGATAAGAAAAAATCGTGGAATAATCCTTATCGACATTCTCCTGGCTTTTTCCTTATCCATATTGTTTGTGGCGATAATGACGGAGTTGTCGATCGAATCAAGAAAGATTTATGAAAAAGCCAAGACGCGCCAAGAATTGCTCGATCTTTACGATTCGGGTTCTGGAACGATTTTAATTGGTCCTTATGGTAACGACTTCTTTCAATTAACTCACGAAGTCTCCGCCACTTCTAGTGAGCTTTCATTTGTAGAAGTTCGAGGCGATCCATTGGTTGATCTGGCCAAATTCATGGGCAAACCCTATTGTTCGGTTGATTATTACAATAGAGAAACGATCGGTTCATATCCTTATTTTCAAAGTTTAAAGTTGGCCCATAATACAAACGATCAAATGGCCTCAATTACCCCGATTACTTTACCCATTGATCCATTGTTACGCCTGACCGATCTTGAGATAAGAAATGGTCTGGCCTATATTTCAGCCGATTCTTCGAGAGCTTCAGATCCGGATCTGGTCATCGCCAATATATCTGATCCAGCCAATCCGACTATTATCTCCAGTCTCAATACCGGTCCCGGTTTAAATTCAATTGTCCTAGTTGGAAAAAGGATTTTAGCTTCGGCGCCAAGCACGGTCGGTCAACTGCATATTATCCGCTTGGATGGTCTGGCTGGGCCGGTTTTGGAAAAACGCTATAGACTGGACTTGCCTTTTGCCACAGCCACGCCGGCCACGGGAAGCGCTATCGCGTATGACGGTGGTTTGGTTTATTTGGGAGTGGAGAAATGGGACGGTCAAGAATTTAACACGATCGATCTTCTTGACCCGCAAAATCCGATCGAGATAGGTCGATTTGAGACCAATAGTAAGATCAATGATATTTTGATCAATCGGGGTAGCGCTTATGTGGCAGCTTCTGATCAAAATCAAGTCTGGGTTTTGGATGTTAGGGATGCAGCACATCCTATTCAAGTCAATTCATTCGGACCTCCAGGCTGGCAAAGACAACAGGGTAAAGCAATCTCATTTTTTGAAGATGCGTTGAATATCGGTCGAACCTCGGGTGGCTTCAATTATGTTGACGAGCATGAAATTTTCACTTTTGCCACGACATCATCGACGACCCTAACATCCAATATTTCAGCCGATATACCTGGTGGCGTTTACGGCATTGTTCAAGACCGTTTCCGAATATATCTGGCCACGCGAGAGATCAACAAAGAGTTGCAGATTTTTGACAAAAATCTGACGGCTTCGACTTCGGCCACATATTCTTTGCCAATAGCTCCGCAGGCACTGACATGCAATCGCGATAGTCTGTATGTCTTAGCTCATTTGGCCCCGATGATTTATAAGATTAATTTCAGTAGGCAATGAAATCAAGGGAAAAAAAATTATGTTGTCATTCCCGCGCTGTGCCCTTCGAAGCCTGGCGAAGGAGGGGAGGCGGGAATCCAGGATTGAACGAAATCTATTCTTCAAAAGGGATGACCTTAATAGAAATCATCATTTATACGACCCTCCTTTCTTTTTTATTGGCTGGATTCATCCAGTATTCCCAAACTATTCAATCGGCCAATATCCAACTGATCCATGAAATTCAAGATCAATAAAAAACATAAAAGAGGATTCATGGCTTTGATTGCCGTTATTTTATTGGTGGACGGTACGCTGGCTTTTTCCCTGGTGACAATGTCTTCGGCCATGGATTATTTTGATTCAGTCAGTCGGAGAGAATTACGAATCCAAGCCCGATTGAATGCCAGAGCCTGTCTTCAGGTTGCCACGCAAGTTACCGTTGCTGATTATTTTGTCTCCGGAGAAATTTTGTTTCCGGAATTTGGCTGCATTGCCAATTTTGGCAATGACTTGGCCGGAAACATTGCGATTGATATTCGGGCTAGCCTAGGCAAAGTCGTGATAGAAGGTCAGAGGGTAATAAAAGTAGAGGCTTTTGAAGCTTGGATAATTTCAGAAAGTGTGAATAATTCAAAGCGAGCGGATTATTTTGCCAAGATTTATCGGGCTCTCAAATAGGAATAAATATCCTCGATGGCCTTGACGGCATCGCCGGCGGCAATATTGTTTTGATGATACAAGCCGTCGGTGCAGTCTCCGGCTGCCCAAAGTCCGGAAACGGCCGTCCGTTGATTTTTGGGATCGGCGGGAATGCGGTTGAACTCGTCCAGTCTGACTATATCCTTCACAAAGTCCGTGTTGGGCAGGGAACCGATCTCGACGAATATGCCGGTGACCGGAATCTCTTCTTCAACCGTCTTTTTTTCCTTGACATTGGTGAATGAAAGTGATGTGACGAATTTGTCACCTTTGACCTCTTTGGGAATGGCGAAGACTATTATCTTAACCTTTGGATTTTTGCTGACAGTCTCGATCGTGCCCGGATCGGCCTTGAAATGACCGCTACGGTTCAGGATTGTGACGCTCCGACAATAGGCCATAAGCTGGGCGGCGCTTTCAAAGGCAGCATTGCCTCCTCCGATCACGGCCACGTCTTGATCCGTATACATCGGACCGTCACAGGTAGCACAATATGTCAGGCCTTTATGCTCGAAATTATCGGCTCCGGGAATATCGAGGCGACGACGATGACTGCCAGTTGTGACAAGAACAGTTCTGGCCATATAATGTCCGGTATTGGTTGTTACGGCGAAACTGTCTGATGGTAGAGAAGGTGAAGGAGCTTTGACGATATTAAGACAAATTTCACCTTCCTTGATGTCAATAATCTCTTTGGCATAGGCCTTGACATGTTTTTCCAGACTTTTGGCCAGTTCCAAGCCGGAAACCTTGACGGTGCCGATCCAATTTTCAATACTGTCGGAAACCGAACTCTGCCCAAGCCAGTCTTTGGTGATGAAAACCGTTCTAAGTTGTTTTCTGGCGGCGTAAATGGCGGCGGCCGCTCCGGCTGGTCCTCCACCGATTATAGCTAGGTCATAGATCATACGACAATTATAGCAGAAGAAATAATCAATAACCAAGATACAATAATCAAACAATATCAAAGTTTAGATTTTTCTGGTTATTGTATCTTGGTTATTGATTATTTACTCAAATTTCGCAAACTCTCTTTAACTCGGCCAGATCAGTAATTGTAAGTGATCCATTGTTGCCGGAATTGTAGGTATACATGATAGCTTTGGGATCGTTCACATGATCGAGATCGAGGGCGTGGCCAAATTCGTGGGCCAAGACTCGAAAAAGCTTGGCTCGGTCTTTGAATTGATATATATTTATCCGAATTCCAGTTTTATCGCTTCTGTATTCTCCTTCTTGGAACTCTGGACCATTGGTTTGGCCAATGGTGTTGTAAGAAGATACATCCTGATTGATCTCTTTGCCGAGAGTGTTTAGGCGTAGAGCTACGGCATTCAACTCGTCGGCGATGACATTTAGAGCACTATTGTTTTGATTAATATTTCTGGCTTCAACATTTAATGCTTGTCGTTGTTGTTCCAATGTAGCGAATTCAGCTTTCGGCGCACCTCCTTTGGAGTTCCAAAAAGGGACCGATTCCTCATAGAGTTTCTTGTTGGATTCATAAGTCGCTATCATCGCGTCCAACTGGACTTTTTTGCTTGAATAGGAATTCTTTAGGGAATCATATTTGGTTTTGAGACTATTAAAGGCACTTTTGCTGGTTTCAATGGATGAACCGATCTCGTTTTGTTTGTCAGTGACTTGTTGCCGACTGTCGTATATCAAATTGATCTTTAGTTCGCCGTCCTCGGAATATTTGAGCAGATTTTTATCAAGAGCCAAATTCCAAAGACTGGCAGCCTGATTTAAGATATTTGCCAATTCAACCCGGCTTAGACCAAATTCGGCATCGAGCTCGCCAATGGAATATTCAATCGGTTCTTGACAGGGCTTATAGAGGCCGGTGACAACTTTTATATTTTTCCAGGCGGGGGCAAAATTGGTGCGGTTATAATAGACGATACCGCCGAGGATGGCGATGATTATAATGTAGAAGAGGAATCTCCCAAATTTTGAAACTATCTTCACGTTGAGATTATATCAGTTTCTGGCTGAAGAGTTATTTCTAATGAAGAAAATAAAAACTGCCTGAGTTTGGATTTTCAGGCAGAGACAAAGGAACTATTGAGCTGAATCAGTTAGGTGGAAAATGTAGTGGAGGAATTGGAAATCCACCATCACTTTCACAACATCCTTGGCAACCTATTTTTCCATCAATCCAATCTGCAACTTTATCGCACCCAACAGATTTGGAAAGATCGGCACAACAACATTCGTTTCCGTTACAGAATTCTCCTACATCAGTAGCATCATCTTTATTTGGAGTCTTACATTCACAACAACTACATAGGCAACAAAATAATCGAGGTGGTGACTTTGGGTCTACTTCTTTTGCTTGAAGTGCCATCATCTTTCCTGACTGCTTTGCGGCCAGACTGCAGTCTCCAAATCGCTGGTTAAGTAATCGGAGCCCCTTTACAACCCCATTTTTCTCAATCACCTCCTTTCCGTAGGCACTACAAGACAAGTCTTTGTGAAGACAGGCGTAGGCGCAGTGATACCCTTTGTATGGGGAAATGTACTTTTGGTATTTGGATATTCCAAAGGCCCATGTTTCCCTGAAAAACAGAGGCGTGGCTAGAAAAACTAGCACGATTAGACAAACGCAGATAACTCTCAATCTTCTCATTCTCATACGCTTCTCCTTGTTAAAGTTCGTTGAGATTCAGTTAAAACTAACACAAAAATGCCAGTTCTGCTACTACTGACAGAATATATATAAATAATATTACTTAGATAGGGAAACCGTTGTTCTGGTAAGACATTACTTCAACCTCGATCTCCTTAGAAATGCCGGTATAGCTCCCCAGTCGTCATCATCGTCTTTGGTCTCTACTTTGACTTCTTTTTTTGTTTCAACTTGGCCACTTGTGGAAATGTTCTTGGTAGGTTCGGGGGCAGGATTGAAGATCTTGCCTTTTTCGGAGACACGTTTCATCATATTGACGATCGAAGTGTCGCCTTGGTCGGTTGTACTTACCGGCGGACGGGAGGCGGTATTGGTCTCGGGGAAGCCGGTGGCAATGACGGTGATCTTGATCTCGTTTTTCTTGAGCTTGTCGTCGCGAACGGTTCCGAAGATAATCTTGGCTTCGGGATCGATGGACTCGGTAATGACCTTGGCGGCATCCTGGATCTCGAACATGGTCAGATCTTCGCCGCCGGCGATCGAAAAGAGGACGCCCTTGGCTCCGGCGATCGAAACATCGAGAAGGGGAGAATTGATGGCGCCTTTGGCCGCTTCGATGGCTCGATTTTCACCTGAAGCCGAACCAATGCCCATCAAAGCCGAGCCGGCATTCTCCATAACAGTCCGGATATCGGCAAAGTCGATGTTGATGAGTCCGGGAGTGGTGATGAGGTCGGATATGCCCTCGACGGCTTGTCGCAGGATCTCATCGCAAGTGGCAAAAGCGTTCTTGACTGTCGTCTCCTTGCCGATGGCCGAAAGAAGGCGGTCATTGGGGATGACGATGATAGCGTCGACTTCTTTGCGGAGATCATCGAGAGCGGCTTCGGCGATCCGAGATCGCTGACGGCCTTCGAAATAGAAAGGCTTGGTGACGACGGCTACGGTCAGACAGCCGAGTTCTTTGGCTGTTCTTGCGACTATGGGACTGGCACCACTACCGGTACCACCACCCAAGCCACAGGTTACGAAGACCATGTCGGCACCTTTGACGGTTTCCTGAATATCTTCTTTGGTCTCTTCGACGGCTCTCCTTCCCAGATCGGAATTCATACCGGTGCCCAAGCCTCGAGTCAAATTCTTGCCGATATTGATGCGTTTTTTGGCCAGGGAACGATGGAGATCTTGAGAATCGGTGTTGATGGCGATGAAGTCAACTCCTTTGACCTTGGAGGCGATCATGTGATTGACGGCGTTGCCACCGGAACCGCCCACACCAAGAACTTTGATCCTGGCGAAAGCTTCAATGTCGGGAGTGATGTTGGGCATGAGCTGTATATTACCACAGGGTTTTCTGAATACAAGTAAATGGGGCTCGGTTAAGCCATAGTAGGACACTCGTAAAAGCGAGCGTCAAATGGTTGACAAATAATGTATAGTATGTTAGCTTAGGTTTGAAAGGTTAGGTTTGAAAGGATTGACATTATGAAAATTCAGATCAGTTCGTCGGCCCCCGAAATGGGGCTCGCTGCAGCCGTGGCTCTCGTCAGCCGCCTGGAGCAGGCACTTCTCAAGGATGAAGGTTTCAGGTCGAAGATAGCTTCGTTTCGTGACCCCTATCTTCAGTGGGTTCTGACCGATGAGGGTTGGGAGGCTTGCAGGCCAGGACACTGCCTGACGGTTTTCCTGTGTTCGTCGGTGAGGGTCATCACGCAGCTCACTGGCGGTTGCTTTCCTCATCACAGCGGCGAGAATATTGCCGAATTACCTGTCAAGATTGCGACGGCACAGGCCACCCTGGAAATTCACGACGACCATGTTGTGATCGCGAGTGGCTTCAGTCTAAACGGGTGCGACATGCCCGAAAAAACTGAGCAAGCGCTCATTGCGAGCCTCCTCGAGTACATGGCCTCGACGGAGGCCTATGTCGATAAGGACAGAAGTCCTTATTATGGTGGTACACCCACCCCACAGGAAGAGCGGTGAGCCAAAAGCTCATCTTCCACAATTTAGCCCCGCGATCTGGATGATCGCGGGGATTTTCGTACAAAAAATCCCTCTTATGTCGAGGCCTGGCCTCGACATTTTGCATTTGCAGAGCTATGCTTATAACAGAATTCCGAAAGGTTCTACTATGAAAAAAACGCTCTCTGACAAGGTAATCTGGCTCGAATTGTTCTTATGTCTATTTGCAATAAGTGCTGTATCTGCCGCATTCTGGTCTGGTTGGCATTTCTATTATGGGACAGTACCGAGAGGTCCAGGAAACATCTCTCGGTGGTGGGATATTATCATCCAACCAATGTGGGTTATGATCACTTTCGCACTTATTTTTCTTCACGACGAATATGTGTCGAAATTCAATTTAATTGTTGAACACCGCACTGTTTCAAACAATCTAATAAATTCTCTTGCTTGGTTGGCTCTGGTAAGTTTGATTGTTGGCTATTTTTTCGGGATCTATTACGGCTTCTGTCTGTTTATACCCGTGCTTGCAGTTGCTGTTGTCGAATTTTTCACGTCGTTTTTCTATCGGGGTTCAAAATAGCGAACTGTTGGAAAACGATTGAGGTCCCTTCGGGGACTTTTTTGATTGCAGAGAAATAAAAGATATTATTACATCATTAACGAACAATAAAAAAGCCCCGCATTGCCACGGGGCCATATAATAGACTGCTGATCAATAGATCTTCTCCGGAGGTAATTCAAGGGCCACAAGTATTTTGTTTCTCAATTGCTTGTCATAATCACCGTATTTGATCTGAACATACGCAATCTTGAGAATCTCCCACCATGGAAAGCCGAACTCCTGCTGTAACTCTTCGCACCAAAAAGAGCCGCGATGGATTTGCTTTCCGGTCAGCTCATTGTAGGCACAGGTTAGGGGTGAAAAGAGCATGTTGCTCCCTTGTTTGTTAATATGAATACACCCGCGGAAAACACTTTTTTGCTCCACACGAGCTGACCATTGACGTGTATCGATCCGAGACAGGACCAGAATGAAAGTTTCCATATTCATGTTCATATCTTCTCCTTATATTTTCAATCTTCATTTACAATAGAAAGATAAATTGAAAATCATATATTGTCAAGTATTTGTAAGGATTAGCGAATTGTTGTTGACGGATTGTTAAAAATCTGATATCAATATTTCAGAAACTATTCTGAAAAACATCCAGAATAACGCACCTTTACAGTTAAGGTGACGAACAACCTGAAAGGATGATATGGACTTGCCAATCATTGCCAAGAAAGCGGAAATCGTCAGTGCGGTTACGAACAACAAGATAGTCATCGTTACGGGGGAAACTGGATGCGGAAAAACTTCGCAGCTTCCGGTTATTCTCTATGAAATGGGATTGTCCCAACGAGGTCCAATCGTGGTTGCAGAACCACGGCGTTCCGCAGCGATTGCGACGGCGGAATATGTCGCTTTGCAGATCGGCTCGGAACTCGGAGACCGTGTCGGATATCATGTTCGCTTCGGCAACGTCAGTGTCGCAGGCACAGCGATCAAATTTGTGACCAACGGAATACTCCTTCGGGAAATGTTCTCTGGTTCCTTGTTTGAGCGATATGGTGCGGTCTTCATTGATGAAGCCCACGAGCGAAGCCTGGAAATCGATCTTCTTCTCGGACTTGTCAAACGTGCAGTCCGCATAAGAGACGATTTCCGAGTTGTCATCGCTTCAGCCACGCTCAATGCAGAAGCCTTGTCAAAATACTTTGAAGGAGCTCCAATCATCAATGTTCCAGAAAGACAGTTTCCCGTGACTATTTCGTACCACCGTCGTTCTCTCTCCCGTATAGAATGGGTTGTGCGCGCGGTGGCAAAGAAAATCATGACGATACTTGCATGTATTGCGATCGTCTGGCGAAGCTTATCCCCGGAACAATGGCGATCCATTCAGGTGTTTCGCTCAACGAGCGCATAGTTCGCACCGAATTATTCCGCCAAGGGTTCATTAACATCCTGCTGACCGTCGATTGTTTCAATGAAGGTATCGACATACCCGATGCGAACCTTATTGTGTTCCTGCGGATGACGACCTCACTTCGAGTGTTCTTCCAACAGCTTGGGCGCGGTCTGCGCTTGAGCGAAGGGAAGGATCGGGTGATTGTTCTCGATTTCGTTGGGAATTGCAAGCGTATTAAGACGGTCTATGAATTGTGGCAGAAGATCAAGCAGTTGCGTGATCATCCGAAAACAAGGCGGGTTTTGGCACGCCAAGCTCATATTGGCGGTTTGCGCAACCAAATGGAGCCATTCATCATAGATACGGAA
>CAYIFO010000008.1:0-24873 GCA_964362725.1 uncultured Candidatus Saccharibacteria bacterium | reverse complement strand
GCTAGTTTGCTTTGCAGAATGCAAGTCCTGGTGTCGCTCATCCATCCGAGGTCTCCAGACCATCCGAACAGGTTGCATTTTGATAGTAATACCGCGTTCCCTTTCCAATTCCATGGAATCTAGGACTTGATCCTGCATTTTGCGCTTTTCGATGGTACCAGTCATCTCAAGCATCCGGTCGGCCAATGTGGACTTGCCATGGTCAATATGGGCAATAATGGAAAAATTGCGGATGAATAACGGATTCATGGCTTGAATATAACAGAAATAAGACGTTTGGGATACTGCGCTCGGCTCTTTCTAAAGATGCTCAACCTCGGCCGGCGGGACAGAGACCTTCCAGATCTTGTGATGCAAGGTTGTAATAACATCATCAAGCTCTTTATTTTTGAGAATTTTGAGAATAAGAAAGAGAATAACAAGACCGACCAGACCGGAGCAAAGGCCTTGGAGGAAAATGCCCCAGACCTTGGTCAGCGGGAAAAGAGCAGCGAATATCCGAAGGGAAAGAAAAGTCATATAACCCATGATGACCGAAGCCGCAAAAGTGTGATAGAGAGTAGCCAGAACCGGCTTACTAAAACCGGGATACTGTTTTTCATAGACATACCAATGAAGAATAGTGCTCACAATGATGCCGATCGTATAGGCCAGAGCCAAAGTGAGAACACTGGTACCGACTTGTCCGTCGACTTTGAGCAAAAATTCCAGGAAATAGCCGAAAATCGGATATAGATAGAAAGCCTTGTAGAGCAGGAAACCGCAAAGAGCCATGACGACAGCTGAAACGGTATTGATGAGAAGAGGACGAGCCGTCTTGCCTTCGGCATAAAATGATTTGACAAAGAGAACGATCAAGCTCTGGCCGATCGTCGAAACCATAAAGAGAGCCAGCATGGCGGCGGTCAGCCGAGTGTCGGGCCAATCAAACTTGCCAGCTCCCAGGACCGTCCGGACAATCTGGGCTCTAAGGACAATAAAAAGAACCGTGAGAGGCATGGACCAGAATATGATATGTCTGGCCGAAATAATCATTTTCTCCTTGAAAGTGGCGATATCTCCCTTGAATAGAAGCCGTGAAAGAGTGGGGAAAACCGCTGAAGAATAACTAGCCCCAATCAGTGTCAAAGGAACCGACTGGAGATTGAAGGCAAAGTTGTAGACCGAGATCGAACCGGTGGCCATGATTGATGCCAAAGAGACAAGGATAAACGAAGCCAGCTGGCTGGCCGAGAGTGTAAAAGTTCTCGGCAGGGTCGTCATGATTATCTTCTTCAAATTGGACCACTGGATGTCGAGAGTGAAGCGAGGCGTGATATTTTCATGGAGCATAAAAGGTATCTGAACGCCAAAATGAAGAATGGCTCCCAAGGCCACGCCTATGGCCAGGCCAGCAATACCAAAAATGGGGTAACCGAAAATCAAACCAGCGATAATGCCGGCATTATAGACAACCGGACTGACGGCATAGACCAAAAAACGATGGCGCATTTGGGTCAGACTGGAAAAAAGATTGGAGAGACCAAGAAAGAAAGGCGAGAAAAGCATTATTCTGGTCGAAAGGATGAGGTCGGGCAAAATCGGATCATTGGCAAAACCGGGTAAGACTTTTGGTATAAGCCAAGGCGCGATAATAAAAACAAGCGCGCTTACAAGAGCCATGGCAACGAAAAAAACCGTGAAAATACTGTCGGAAAAAAGACGACCTTTCTCCTTGGAGGTTTCAAACCGCTCGATAAAATAAGGTAGGAGAATCGAGGCCGAAACCAAAGACCCTATGGTGGCGAAAATAAGGTCGGGAATACGGAAAGCGGCATAATACACATCCAGTGCCTGGCCTGCCCCAAAGGTGTAGGCCAGAAGCTTGTCACGGATAAGAGCCAGAACCAATGAAAGTGCCGCAAATATGGCCAAGAGATAGGCGGCCTCGTGCAGGCCGCGTATTTCTTGCCCGATAAAGGAGAACCAGCGTTTGACCATGACCCATATACTAACATAACTCCATTACAAATAGTGTGCGTAATCCGCGATGTTTGCTTTGTTTTGGCCTGCGAGCGCCCGCACTATTTTTTTAGTTGTGCGGGCTGGTCGCTATTCTCGGCCAAAACAAAGCAAACATCGCGGATTACGCATCTCGCGCACAGATTTTAGCGTTTTTCTTTGATCGGAAGACTCGTTCTCTTCTCGGGAGCAGTCGTCACGGGCGCCTTGGCTTCGGCAAAAATAGATTTACCGGCCTTGAGATTGGCTAGAATCAGAGCTACCTCCTGATTGTCGGGATTTGTCGTGGCCAAATCTTGGAATTGGGCCGTGGCTCCGGCAGTATCACTCTGACGGGCCAGAGACAGCCCTAGAAAATATTTGGCATTGGCATAATCGGACTGAAGCCTGACTGCTTCCGCCAAGGCTTTGGCCGCGGCCGAATAATTTTTGTTGCTGTATTCCAAAATACCGTTCTGGAAGAAAAGCAAAGCATTGTTGGGATTGAGCTCCGTCGCTATTCGAGCGGCAATAATGGCATTATTAAGATCGCCTTTGGCGGCATAAATCTGGGAGAGCAGGAAAACGGCATCGAGATAATTGTTTTTGACTTGAAGAGCGGCCCCGGTTGAACGCAAAGCTTCGTCAAGTTTGTTTTGCTTGGCCTGCAGACTGGCCAAAGAAAGATAGGTGGAAGGATTGTTGGGATTGAGCCGAATGGCATTGGCATAGGCGGCAACGGCGTTTTCATAACCGTTGGCCATCTTGATATCAGAAGCGGCTTCGGCCACCCGGGCTTCGGAAAGATAACTGTAGTAGTTGGCTGGATCGTAGGCAATGGCATTCCTGGCATAGGCAATACCCTGGTTTAGAGCCGCGCCGATCTCGGTCAAGGCTGTCTGTGAATCGGTCGCCGAAGCATTAACCGAAACTTTTTCGGCCAATTTCCGAGATTTGACTATCGTGGCTTCGGCTCGGGCTTGCCAATAAACATCGAGATTGTCGTATTTCAAGGCTTGGGCAAAGTCCCGATCGGCTTTGTCGGCGTCAACTGTAACCGTCAATTGTTTTATACCTCTTCCGAAATACGATAAAGCAATAGTGCTTTGGAAATAGACTAGAGCCCAAACAACCGAGATCAAAATCAAGAGATAGACAATCGAAGGCAGAATCTTGCGCATTCGACTGCCTTTGGCCGGATCGAAGACCTTGATCGCGAGAGCGCCCGAGGCCACCGCCGTACCCGCAAATATTCCCGTAAAAATAAAAGCTAGATATGTAATAGCGTGGGGTGGCACGGAAATAACAAGAATTAACCAGAGAAAAATAGCCGTGGCATAAGAACTTATAACACTGAAGCGTTTCAAGGGATCCTGGGAGAGATTTTTGAGGGCTCTGGCACCAATCAAGGCCAAAAAGACAAAGAAAAGGAGCCAGGCAACAAAACCGACAAGACCCTGGGTCGATATGGCCGTTGGTATCAGGCCGAAACCATGTCCAAATTCCAATCTCCAGGCTTGGGACTGATTGACCAGAGCTGGTTTATAGGCCAGATAAGCACGATTGAAATTGTTGGGACCGACTCCAAATAAGGGATAGTTTTTTATTGAATCGGCCGTGACATCCAGAGTCAGTTGCCAAGGCAAAACAGTTTCTGCGTGATTGATTTTCAATTTGGTTATTGTTCCACCGACAAATGAATTGCCTCTAAATAGAAACAATATCGCGACAATAAACAGAGCCAGAGACAACCAATTTAGCCTTTTGATAAAACCTGCGAAGATATTGCCAGCCGGTGGCAGTTTGGACAGAGTCAAATAGATAGTCAGACCCAAAAATGTTATCGTGGCGGCCAGCCAAAGACGGCTATCGTTGACCAGAATAGCGGTCAACAATGATAGGATAACCAGAACCCAGTAAATAATCCTTATTTTTTTCGAAAGAGGAAGGAATGACACCGCCAACGAAGAGAGAATGGCAATGATCAAGGCCAGCGCGCCCAAGCCGGACCAACCACCGATCAGGGATGAAGTCAAAGTGTTCAGCAATGAAAAAGACATGAAATCGGCTCCCCAGATCATCCTGGCAATCTGGAGTACAATAAGCACGACAAAGACAACCGAGAGGCCGACATAAATGACAATGGCCCGATTGAGCCGGTTGGCAACCGTCATGAATGAAATCAAACTGGCCAGGAAAAGCAGAATGGTAAAACTGGCCGTGGAAATCTCAAAACCCTGACCAAAAGCGCTTTTGCCCACATGAATGGAAAGTAAGGTCGAAATAATGACTGAAGCAATGATGATCAGGCTTGTCACGATCAGACTTTTTGGAGGCAAAACTATTCTTTTTTCCCTGATGGCCACGAGGCCGAAGAGAATTGCCGAGACAATCGTGCCAAAAGCGATCACAAATGTCTTGATCATTTCGATGGAAATATAGGGGCTGGGCCAAAAAGCCAATGGAGTCAAAATAACGGTAGCCAGAAAAACACAGAACGCGACGAATTCGAGCCGACTGGAACGGTTTTGAGAATTATCTTTTTGACTAAATTCCGGATCGGTATCATTTGCAAACTTAGAGTTGTAATTCATGGCTTTTATATTATTTGTAACAAAGTCATTATAGCGTCAAGCAAGGATTTGTGGAAGTGAAATTTACACATAATCCGAGCGCAGACGATATACGAGCGAAGCGAGTATAGCAGAAATATTTATCCCCAACCGTGAAAAAACCGTCCTTTGGGGACAGTTTTTTCATTTAAGTCGTACATAAGCCGAATTTTGTGATCCCTCGCCTTACGGCTCGGGACGACAACCATTTATCTGGGACACCTATTACTAGATGTCTCTAGCGACTCAAGCTGGTAACTGGTTACCGGTAACTAGTCTGCTGGTTAATCGGATTGTGATTAACCAGTTACTAGCAACTAGAAACCAGTTACCAGAATACGGTCTTGCACTGAGGTAAGGATTTTGCCGTTGCATTTCCCTGTTGCCAGAGAATTCACCCTGAGAAAACTACTTACTAGTTTTTCGAAGGGGCTTCCACCTTTTGGCTCGAGCGTTTCTGTTCGCACCTCTAGTTGTTAACAGGCGGGCGTTACCTCCCTCGCCTTGTGGCTCGGGATCCCGAGGCCGTAAGGCCGAGGGACGCTACCTTTGTTTGGTAATTGGTTACCAACTACCAAACCCGGTGTTCGGACTTTCCTCCCTCCGCGTAGCTCGCAAGTCGAACGAAGTGGAGAGCGGTTGTCTGTACAACTAGGTGGTATTGTACACTATTGGGGGGTGGTTGTCCACCGGGATGTACGAGGTCAGGCCTCGCATCACGAATTATTTCCTAGGTCAGGCCTCGACATAAAAAGCGCCAGGGTTAGTGGCGCTTGCTGGCAATCGTGACGATGATTAATTTCCCGCGATATATTTCATGACCTCGTCCCGCTTGGTCGCCTCGATTTTTTTCTTTTCCACAAAGAACTCGAGAACTTCGCCAAGTTTGGCGACGGCATAGGTCTTTCGACCTTCACCGTTTAACTCCTTTAATCCGCCCTGTTCCCGATCATACAGAACAAGAGTTGCAATCACTTCAAGTCCGTTTTCTTCGATCGACCTGATCGCCTCACGTTTGGTGTCAGCCTTGGTAATAAGATCGTCGACAAGCACAACCTTTTTCCCTTTTTCGAACGGGTCAGAGATGGTAGATGTGATCTTTCGCCCGTCGTCATCTTCGATCTTTTGGATACGCAGATGTGGTTTACCGATAGCTTTGGCAAATGCCTTGCCAATCGGTTCCCCAGCCTTCGGAATGCCTACCACATAATCGAAATCGCCGATTTCTTCCTTGACGATAAGATCATGCAGAATGTCGCCAGCTAAGGCATAGAGCCAGTCCGGCAGATCCCGAATATTAAGGTATATAGGCGAGAGAGGAGCTTCAGGATTCTTCTCATGGAGCTTGAGTTTGAAAGCGCCGAATTTCACTTTTTGAAGCCCAAACAAACTGATGTGCAAGCGATCGACGAGACCTAAGGCAATCTCCTTGGCAATTTTTTTGGCAGATTCTTCGAGTGATTCCGCCTTTGTAATTGGACGACCTATTACCAAGGCATCCGCGCCGGCAAGTATTGCTTCGCGCGGTGACATTGTCCTTTTTTGATCATCAGGTGGGTCCTCAGGTGATCGAATATCGGGAGTGATTTTCAGCAAACCCTTTAGTTCCGGCTGATTGTCCAGAAGAATAAGTTCCTGTGGCGAACAAATAATTCCGTCGCATTGTGCGAGTTTGGCATCGCGAGCATATTGCAGAACTTTGGCCCTACTGGGCGCGCCATATTCCAGAAATGCTTCATTTTCTTCAGTAGAAGTGAGAACAGTTACGGCCAATACTTGCGACTCACCCTTGTTTCGAACAGCAGATACCATACCCGTAATCGTACTGGTCGCATGAACATTGAACATGCCAACCTTTATGGATTGACCGACGATCTTGGCCACTGCGGCGATAGTGTTCGGAATATCCTTGAACTTTCCATCCAAGAAAAACTGTCGGCCCAACAGTTTGAAAAGTTCCCTAACTCTTCGGGTATTCGACAGCGCAACTTGTTCATCAACAACCAGTATTGATGCGAGCATAGCGTAGATCAATTCGAGACCTACTTTGAATCTACCGACCAGTTTTTGAACTTTGGTAACGATATCAATAGCCCTGTCCGGGCTATCTACATCCAACGCAACGATAATGCGATCTTTTGATTGCATGTCCACCCTCCTTTCAATGTCCAACATTTTCGCCTACAAAGCCGGCGCACTTGGCATATCTTTTGGTCCTCCCAAAAGATTCTAGCCAAACCTTACTCCAAACTGTACAATAATTCAATGGCTAATTTTTTGACCTGGCTCTCGCGCAAACGGCACCCCTATGAGCCTTTGATAACGGTCGAAATATCCAGTAGCCGGCTGATCAACAATTTACGAGAATATTCAAGGATTGCCCCCAAAAAGGGCCTAGCCCCCGTTTTGAAAAGTAATGCCTATGGACACGGATTGATAGAAGTTGCCGGAATTATTGAAAAGGAAATGATGTCAAGAGAAATCCCAGTCTGTCCTTTTTTTGTAGTCGATTCATATTTTGAAGCGATCGCTCTACGGGCCGGAAGGATAAAAACACCGCTTCTTGTCATCGGCTACAGCCGGCCGGAAACAATAGTCAATTCCAGTTTGAAAAATATTTCTTTTACCATTTCCAACTTAGAAACCTTGAAAAGTATTGCGGGGGTGAAAAAACCGCTTTCCATTCACCTCAAATTTGATACGGGCATGCATCGTCAAGGATTCCCTCAAAATGAAATCAGAGAAGTCTGCTGGATAGTAAAAGCCAATCCGCAAATTACGCTCAGAGGAATATGTTCGCACCTTTGCGATGCCGATAACAGTGATCCGGCCTTTACCAAAAATCAGATTTTAACATGGAATAATCTGGTCAAAAAAATGGAGGCGGAATTCCCTTCTTTGGAATACATTCACCTTTCGGCAACCGATGGCCTGCGTTATAACAGAGAAATTTCTGCCAATGTCTCCAGACTAGGCCTCGGTCTTTACGGCCTGGCCGATATTGGTCGGTATTCGGAAACCGATAGACCGAATATTTTGCCTGTCCTCGAATTGAAAACAATCATTACGGGGATAAAACAATTGAAGAACGGTCAAACAATAGGCTACGGCAATACCTTCAAGGCCAATCATGATATGACAATAGCCACCATTCCAGTCGGCTACTACGAGGGCTTGGATGTTGATCTTTCCAATAAAGGTTCCGTGGAAGTCGGCCAGGAAAAAGCCATTTGTCCCATTATTGGCAGGATCAGCATGAATATATCAACGATCGACATTAGTCACATCAGCGATCCTCATATCGGCCTACCCGTTACCGTCATATCGAACAATCCCAAGAGTCCCTGCTCTATCAGAGAAATATCCAAACTTTGTGATGGTATTCCCTATGAAATCGCCGTTCATGTGCCGGCACATTTGAAGAGAGTGATTGATTGAAGATAAAATAAAACAGCAAACACCTAGAGTTGGCGTCTACTAAATGGGGTACACTTCAGTGCGCAGGGAGGGATTTGAACCCCCGTAGCCCATAGGGCGATGGATTTACAGTCCATTGCAATTGACCACTCTGCCACCTGCGCAATCGAATCGTGGTGCTGTGATTGTAATATGATTGTTTGTCTTTCGCAACACTATATTTAACCTACTTCGCCAGCCCCTTTATCTCCGCCACGATCTGATCGAGAGAGGTTGAGGCCTTGACCAGGAATTTATCGGCCCCGAGAACGCGAGCTTTGTCGATATCGGAGGCTTTGCTTAAGTTTGAGAGCACCATCCTAGGAACACCCTTCAGGTTGTCATCCATTTTTAGTTTCTGGAGAATCTCAAAACCACTCATGCCTGGCAGGAGAAGATCAACGACGATAACATCAGGTCGGCCTTTGGAAAGCATACCGAGGGCCTCTTCGCCGTTTTTGGCATGCTCAAGATTGAAGCCGGAAGAAGTCAATTTCTTGCCCAAAATCGTGCCGATCAATTTGTCATCTTCAACCCAGAGTAGTTTCTTTTCAACCTCTTTTTTTGAACCGGAAGTATTTTCGTCTGCCCGAGGCTCGTGGCCGAAATAGTGGTTGATCTTTTCCAGAATGTCCCTAGAACTGGCGTGAAGGGAGATGATCACTTCGGCCACGCTGTCCTTGGGAATGTTCCTCATGTTGATGGGTACGCCTTCGGCCGATAACAGGAAGACAGGAATCTTGGTCAGAAGCGGTTCGGCCTGTTTCCTAGCCAGGATCTGGTAGCCATCCGTATCGGGCAGGCTGATATCAAGAAGAACCAGATGAGGCAAAATATCATAAATGCCCTTGAGACCGGCCTCGCCTCCGTCAAAGGCAAAAACATTGACATAGCCGTCGGCCTTGAGAGTGGTGGCGACTTGCTCGCGAAAAGAAGGATTGCCTTCGATTATCAATATTTTTTCTATCTTGGAAGAAGAACTTACGATAGCCATGCCCTATATTTTACCACGCTTCTTTTCGAGAGCAAATAGCTCATCTCGGATAAGAGCGGCCGTTTCGAAGTCCAAGATTTTGACCGCTTCGGCCATGGCCTCCTTTTTTTGGCGGATAAGAAGCTCGAAATCCGTCTTAGCCAAGTCTTCATCCAGACGCAAAAGTTCATCGACCGCCTTGTCGTGCTTGGAACGAATCTGATCGGTAATATCGTGAATAACCTTTCTGATGGTTTGAGGGGTAATGCCGTGTTTATGGTTATATTCAGATTGAACGGTTCGACGACGTTCTGTCTCCCTGATCGCCCGATCCATGGAATCAGTCCTGACATCGGCATAAAGAATAACCTTGCCGGCCACATTGCGGGCGGCCCGACCGATTGTCTGGATAAGCGAGGTCTCCGAGCGCAAAAAACCTTCCTTATCGGCATCGAGAATCCCGATTAAGGCCACTTCCGGCAGATCCAGCCCTTCCCGAAGCAAGTTGACGCCGATCAAACAATCATATTTGCCTCTGCGAAAATCGGTCAAAATGGTGATCCTCTCGATGGTCTTTATGTCGCTATGAAGATAAGAGGCCTTGAAACCTTTTTCCTTGAAAAATTCCGAAAGATCTTCGGCCATTTTCTTGGTTAGAGTCGTGGCCAATACTCTTTCCCCTCTTTTGATCGCTTTCTCCGCTTCACCGATAAAATCAAAAATCTGGCCAGGGTATTTTACATCGCTGGTTTTATTAGTACCACTGACACTCTTCTCTGTCGGAATAACAGACCCACCCTCCTTGATCGGTCGCACGATTATTTCCGGATCAACGAGACCGGTCGGACGGATGACCTGCTCGACGATCTGCTGGCTGTTTTCCCTTTCATAGTCTCCTGGCGTGGCCGAGGTGCAGACGATCGGTCCGACTCTTTCCAGGAATTCGGGAAATTGCAGTGGTCTATTATCCTTGGCCGATGGCAAGCGGAAGCCATGCTCGATCAGAGTATTTTTGCGCGAGGCATCTCCGGCATACATACCTCGAAGTTGCGGAATGGTCACATGCGATTCGTCGATGACCGTCAGAAAATCTGGGTGGCCATTTTTATCTTTTGGAAAATACGAAAGGAGCGAGTCGGGCGGTTCGCCTGACATTTTGCCGGAAAAGTGGCGGGAGTAATTTTCAATGCCGTTGGTGTAGCCTATTTCTCTGATCATCGAAAGATCGTATTTGACGCGGCGTTTCAACCTTTCGGCTTCAAGAACCTTACCCTTTTTTTCCAAAACCTTGAGACGGTCGGTCAGTTCGGCCTGAATTGTCTTCATGGCTTTCTCATTTTGTTCATCGCTCGAAATGAAATGCTTGGCCGGAAAAATAAATAAATTTTTTATAGAGCCGGAGGCTCGTCTAACCGCCCGCGAAACCGGATCCAATTCGACTATATCGCTTATCGTTCCGCCTTCGAATTCCAGACGATATACGGTCCGTTCATTGACCGGCATTATTTCCAGATTATTACCCAGAGCTCGGAATTGACCGGAATTGATATCGGCATTGGTCCTTTCGAAATGAATATCTATAAGTTTGCGAATGAGCTCGGCCCGAGATAATTCCTGGCCAAGACTTAATTTTAGATTGACCTTTTCATATTCTTCCGGACTGCCCAAACCATAAATACAAGAAACCGAAGCGACAATTACTACATCGCGCCGCGTCAGCAAAGCTTGGGTTGAGGCATGCCGTAGTCTTTCTATCTCTTCATTGATCATCGCCTCCTTTTCGATATAGGTATCGGTCGAAGGAATATAAGCTTCGGGTTGATAGTAGTCATAGTAGGAGACGAAATAGTGCACGGCATTGTCAGGAAAAAACTCACGATATTCCTGGGCCAATTGGGCCGCCAGGGTTTTGTTATGGGCGATAACCAAGGTCGGCTTGTTGTAAGCGACAATAACATTGGCCATACTGAAGGTCTTACCCGAACCGGTCACGCCAAACAATGTTTGCTTGTCATAACCTTTTTTCAACCCTTCGATCAAATTCGAAATGGCCGCCGGCTGATCGCCAGCCGGCTTGAATTCCGATTTGAGACTGAATAGTTTTGACATAAGATGTGGCCGTAATATAGCACAAGCACCGCATTCCAAAAACTACACCTATCTGATACTTGAAATTGAAACCGGAAATATAACTGGCTCAATTTTTTCTCAATAAAACTCTTTCAGCCGCCAAACAAATATCTTTTTCACCCAAATCGTAATGTGTAATCAATTCATCGGCCTGACCAGACTGACCAAACTTGTCTTTGACAGCGACAAATTCGATAGGAACCGGAAAATGGGCGACGACACATTCAGATACAGCCGAACCCAAACCCCCGGCAACCTGATGTTCCTCAACTGTCACCAAAGCTCCCGTTTTTCTGGCCAGATGGATCAGCGCCTCCTCGTCTAGAGGTTTAATCGTTGAAATATTCATGACAATCACCTGACGACCTTTTGTCTCCAGCTTTTCGGCCGCTTTGAGCGCTAGGTATAAAAGCGGCCCGGTAGCGATAATCCCGACGGAAATTTTATCTTTGGCTGTTTTCATATCTGGTTTTCTAATTTGAATATGGGGATAGGGATTGAAAGTCTCCTTATCAAACCCTGCCAACTGATAAAAAATCCTGGCTTTACCTATTTCAAAAGGCGTCTCTTCGGAAGTTATAACCGGACTTTTTTCGCGGGGCAATCTGATATAAGTCGGATCCTTGGTCCTGGCCACCGCCAGCACTGCTTTGATCGTTTCAAAATAATCACAGGGCGAAAGAACAACCATCTTAGGCAAAACCCTCATAAGAGCTATGTCCTCGAGGGCTTGATGACTGCCGCCGTCAGCGCCGACATTGACTCCAGCATGAGTTCCAATCAGTTTGACCGGCACATTGTTGTAGCAAATAGTCGTCCGAATCTGTTCCCAATTACGCCCTGGACTAAAAATGGCGTACGAAGCGGCAAATGGAATCTTGCCCATGGCCGCCAGGCCGGAAGCCACGGTTACCAGATTTTGTTCAGCCACGCCGACTTCTATATATCTTTCGGGAAATTTATTCTTGAATGGCAGAAGTCCGGTTGATTCGGATAGGTCGGCCGAAAGGGCGACTACTTGTCCGTCTATCTCCCCGGCTTTGACCAAGGCCTCGCCCAAAGCCGCGCGCATTGATTTAAATTCAACATCGGCTTCAAAGATTTTTTGATTCAGCTTTAATTCTGGATTTAACATGTATGATTACAAATTTCAAAGCTCAAATAATCACTGTTTTTGATTTTGAGCTTTGGGTTTAGTTTGATATTTGGATTTTGTCATTTGACATTTTTCTAGCAATCTCAATCTCTTCGGGACTTGTTGGCACCTTGCCATGCCACTCATATTTTCGTTCAAATTCCGGTATGCCTTTTGCGGGTATGGTGTAGGCGATGATCACCGTCGGTTTCTCGATGACGGTTCTGGCCTGACAAACCGCCCGATCGATATCATGGAAGCTGTGGCCATCTATCTCCTCGACCTGCCAGCCAAATGATTTCCATTTGTCAACCAAAGGATTCAAGGGCATGACTTCATCGGTCAAACCGCTTATTTGAATATTGTTACGATCGACTATAGCTGTCAGGTTTTGGATTTTCTCTTTGCCGGCCAACATGATTGCTTCCCAGGAATTGCCTTCGTCAAGTTCCCCGTCACTCATCAGGCAATAAAAACGGCGATTTGATGACTTACCGTTATCCATCCTGTCAGCCAAAGCCATACCGATAGTCTGCGACAAACCGCAACCAAGAGGACCTGATGATATTTCCAGAGCCGGCAGATATTCTCGGTGGGGATGTCCCTGAAATTTGGAGCCAAATTTGCGCAAAGTCAGCAATTCTTTTTTAGGAAAATATCCCGCCTCGGCCAGCGTGGCATAAAGGACCGGACAGATGTGGCCATTGGAAAGAACCAAGCGATCACGATAGGGCCAACCGGGATTTTTTGGATCATGTTTCAGAGCGACAAAATACAGATAGGTCAAAATATCAGTCATGCCCAAGGAACCAGCCAGATGACCCGACTTGGCTTCAATGAGCATTTCGACTACTGATTTCCGGATTTGAGAGGCTTTTTCTTCTAGCTGGCTAACTTTTTCCGAGGTTAAGGACATGAACAAATTATAGCATGGAAGAAATGTCAAAGTTTAACGTAACCCCCACAACATTTTTGAGCCCCGAGGACATTCTGTTCCCAATGTACCGGCATTTTCACAAAGGATTCGCTCCAAGGATTCACTCATCCTTTGGAAAATGCAGCGGTACATTGGGAACAGCCGCAGGGGCGAAAAAGGGTGAAGGGGTTACGTTTCAAAGATGATTGAACTTACTAATCGCCTCAAAAACATTATCAGACCCAAAAATGGCCGAACCGACGACCAGACGGTCGGCACCTGCTTCTATTAGAGAATTGGCATTTTCCAAAGAAACACCCCCGTCGACCGAAACAATCATTTTGGGATATTTGGCCTTAATCTCTTTTATTTTATCAATGACTTTATTATCGAAACTCTGGCCCT
This sequence comes from uncultured Candidatus Saccharibacteria bacterium, assembly GCA_964362725.1. Taxonomy (GTDB): domain Bacteria; phylum Patescibacteriota; class Minisyncoccia; order Phycocordibacterales; family PALSA-1337; genus C7867-002. The sequence goes on along the minus strand of CAYIFO010000008.1, from coordinate 11,266 downwards.
GAAAGCCGATTCGTCCTATACCCATGCATTGAACAAACTGTATATCATTCATATATGGTTCAATCACACCCAAAGATGTCTCTATATTTAGAGCCAAACCAATCTCAACCTTGTCTTTCATAATCTCTATCGCTTTTACCAAATCACCTTTGGCTTCGGCATGAATAATGATCCTTTCCGCTCCAGCCGACAACCAATCACCGACAACCTCTTCCGGCCGATTGACCATCAAATCCATTTCGTAATTGATATCCTCCCAGCCCGGCAAACCATCCTCTTCTTTGAGGATTCTTTCAAATGTTTCATCCTTTTTTCTATATGGCCAGGTCGGGTTGGGCGTAAATTGACCATCGCAAATGTCTACTTGAACGGTTTTGACTGAGCCTTTGATGTAAGAAATCTTGTCTTCCAATTCGGCAAAATCGCGCGGCAAAATCGCGGGAATTATCTCTATTTTTTTCATAAGGATATTGTAGCAAGTTTCCGCTCGGATTACCCTAGTGACCTCGACAATGATTTTCACGGTTTCTTCATTTCCGTTTGATATAGTGCAATAACGCCGGTGGCCTGGTAGCAAGACTCGGATTGTCACCTATGTCTTAGGGGTTCAACTCCCCTCACCGGCTCAAAAATTCTTAGAAATAACTCTATTACTTACAGAAATTGGATGTTAAAACGGTTGCAATCAGCTTGACTCAGAAATGCATTTTTGCTACGATACAACATGACGATCCGAGTCCATGCTATCAAGCAAGACATGGACGAAAAACCTCACGTTATACGTGAGGTTTTTCCTTACTCTTATCTTCTTTGAGTTATATTTACTACTCAATAGAATCAATCTGCTCATTGCGCCTGGCGTATTTTTCATCGCCACTAAAAGAAGTTTCCAACCAAATCTGAACGGCTTTTTTTGCCTCATTTTCGTCTGCAAAACGGGCACCAATAGAAAGAACATTGGCGTCATTGTGCTCGCGAGATAATCTGACAATTTCTTCATTGCCTCCATACCAAACAACCGCCCTCACGCCCGGATAGCGGTTGGCTACAATTGCTTCACCTTGACCTGATCCGCCAAATAAAATAGCCTTGGTCTTACCATCCAAATCCTCGGCCACCTTGAGAGCGGCCGCGCTCATATAAACCGGAAAATCATCATCGGCTACCAATTCATGGGCCCCGACATCGAGCACAGAATAACCCTCTTTTTCCAGAAATGACTTGATCGTATTTTTCAACTCAAAACCAGCATGATCGGCGGCCAGGATAAGTTTTGTTTCGGTTTTGGTCATGGGGTTAATCAACTTGAATATGTCTAGAATAATAAGTTTAAAAAAAGATGTACTATATATTTAGAGACAATGAAGGCTAATATTGAATAAATAATTAATACCTTATGACTTTTTTCTAATTGTTTTTTCTTGCCTAAGTATATCAGGCTAGAAATTATTACAAAAGCAAATGAGACCAGTATTATCGGAATAAAGACATAATTAATCCACATCGATAATCCAATCAGCGTATTTTGGCATTTATCCATGACATCCAGACTATTCAAGAAAACTGTTTGGCATTTTTTCGCAACCAAAAGAAACAATACATCAAATATGATAGACCCGACTAATCCAATTGAGGTTAAATATAATGAAGATTTTACTAATTTTTTCACAAATTTTACTTTAAAATTTGTCTTCCTAAGACAATCACGTGCTTCACAGGTGTACTATCAGTACCAACTCGCGACTACTTTACAAATACCTGTATAATTTTTTATTTCCATTGTTGTAGAGCCGAAATTACAATATCCGTAACCAATATAGAAATAAATTCCGCTCAACACTATTGCGATCGCAATTATAATCAATACGGTTTTCATAATATTATATGCTTAGTAGCTTTAATAACATGCTCCACGAGCGTATAAACATATCGTTGTTCATATTTGCACCATGCTATTTATACTTGCTTTTGAATAAAGGCACGGTAATTCCTATTAGGATAGTCAGAATAAATCCTATAATATATCCGTTGCCGTTTTGAAAATTCGAACCGAAGTAGGTAGCACCCAGTATCATCAATAAAATCCAAAACCATCCCTCAATAGAACATGGAATCAACCAACCCGGCCATCCCCCATTCCACCATTTGTATTCACGAAACCAAATTTTACTCATAATATTTGTGCTTGTTATTAATTATATTAGTTTCCCCGCTTTAATCACGTGCTCGACCAGCGTATAAACATACCCCATCTCATTATCATACCACCCCAGAACTTTGACAAGATTACCACCCACCACCCTCGTAAACGCCAGATCGGCTATCGAAGCGTGGCGGTTGCCAATAATATCATGGGAAACCAGATCTTCTTCGGTCACAGTAAATATACCCTTCCAACGATCTTCTTTGGAGGCTTTTTTGAGAATATTATTGACTTCCTCTGCTGTCGTTTCCTTCTTGGAAATGAAGGTAATATCGACTATTGAACCGGTTATAATCGGCACGCGGATGGAAATACCGTCGAATTTACCCTTTAGTTGCGTGGCGACCTTGGTAACAACAACGGCCGCACCAGTCGAAGAAGGAACGATATTCATAGCGGCGGCTCGGCCTTCGCGCAAGTCCTTCTTGGAGGGCCCATCGACCAGGGCTTGGGAAGCGGTGTAGGCGTGGACGGTATTCAAGAGAGCTTTTTCTATACCGATCGTCTCATCAAGAATGGCAATGAGCGGACTGGCGGCATTGGTGGTACAAGAGGCATTGGAGGAAATCTGGCAATTTTTGAGCTTGTCCTCATTCAAAGCCATGAGAACAGTCTCGCCTTTGATTTTTGAATCAGCGGAATCTTTGACCGGGGCAGTCACCACCACCCGCTTGGCTCCGGCTAATATATGAGCTTGAGCTTTTTCGCTGGTCGTATAATGACCCGTCCCTTCGACAACCACATCGACATTCATCTCTTTCCAGGGCAACTTGACCGGATCCTTCTCGGAAATGAAGGCGATTTCCTTGCCATCGACAATAATGGCATTATTCTTTTCATTAGCTGAAACTTCAAAGGGACTGATACCATAAGCAGTGTCGTATTTGAGCAAATAAGCGAAATTTTTGGCCTCACCCAAGTCATTTATAACAACGATCTCGATCTCTTCCCTCTCTCTGGCGACTTTGAGGAAAGCCCGCCCGATTCGGCCGAAACCATTGATGGCAACACGGATTTTTTTCATAATATTGTGTTCTTAAATATTGTTAAAGTATATCATGTAGCCGAAGTTCTTGGAAAATTGAAAAAATGACGAGATATGCTAATATGATTCCGGATCAGAAAGCGGGCATTCGTAATGCCTGTAAACCTCATCATATGAATACAGCAATCTGCGGTTGTGCCAGCCCTGTGGCGCTGGTTGAAAACATACTTCAAACATTGCAGAGTGACCGAACTATTCCCGTCAAGGGATTCGAGAGAGCCAAGGGTTGGCTCAAAAAAATGGGAGTTTCATTCCTGATTACGGTTGGGGTTACGGACAACGGTCGAGAAAAAACTGGTCTGGTACCAATTCGAATAGTCGACGACAATCAGAGGCTCCGAACATTTGGCCACGTGCACGATTGTCAATCCTGGCACGGTAAACGCATCTGGAATGTTTGTCTGGGATACTGCCACGATCTCGAAGCGATCAAACGAAAAATTGTTGACTGTCTGTTGACCGTCGTTCATCACTTATCCCGAAAGATTCAGGCTAAAATCCACCACACAAGGAATCGGGGCCGACGATGCGTAAAATTCAACAGCCACTGTCTGGCGGTTCATTGATTGGATTGACAGATAAGGAGGTAAGCGCGATGCAATGTCGCGCTTTTTTATTTAGGGAAATGGCATTAATCTTTCACCAGCCTTGCATTACTAATAAATCTTCGAGCTTGAACGGCCACTAACTATTTACCATTAACCATCTTCTCATATCCCCGACAAAGTTTCCTAATCAAACCCGGGCCCTCATAAATCATTCCTGTAATAAGCTGAATAAGATCGGCACCAACCTCAAATTTCTCTTTGGCGTCTTCCCATGACATAACCCCGCCCACTCCAATAATGGTAAAGCGCCTACCGTAAGCCGATCGGGTTTTTCGGATTAGTTCCGTCGAAAGATTGCGGCAGGGCTTGCCAGAAAGACCTCCTTGATATTCGGCAGGCGCTTCCTCTCGAAAATCGAGCGAATTGTAATCCTTGTTGAGATTGCCTATAACCACACCCTGCAAACCATGAGTATCAATAATTTTCAATAAGGCCTCAAACTGTTTCCAGGGAATATTGATAGGCATCTTGACATAAACTGGTTTTTTGCAGGAAACGGGAGCGAGAGCAAGCAAAAGTTTCTCCAACAATTCCGGGGTTGTGAAGGCTTCCCCACCAAAGGCATTGGGACAGGAAATGTTGATGGTGTAATAGTCGCCAATTCCCTCTTCATTCAAGCGCCGAAAAGAATATAAGTAATCATCGATACCTGATTCGATATCAGAGGATTCGGCGCAATTTGTTCGGGCGATCGAGATGCCCGAGACAAAAGCGAAATTTCGTGTTGGAGAGGTCCGACCTCTTCGACAGCGCTCGATAATCTTTTCCACCCCATCATTGCGCAAACCCTTGTTGACGATAATGCTTCGCGATCTGGGTAATCTAGTCAATCGCGGTCTAGGGTTACCCTCGCAGGGCTTTGCAGTAATAGAACCAATCTCCTCGCCACCCAAACCAATATGTGGCAAAATTCTGCCCAAGCGGGCGTTGTAATCAAAACCAGCCGAAAGAAGAAAGGGTGTCCGATAAGTTATTCCGTCAACCATCTTTGAAATGCGTGGACCATGATAACCGTAAACTAGATCGATCAGTCGACGCGTCAGAAAATTTCGGCCCAAAATTTCCCCGGTGGCAACCATAAAATCGTGGACTTTTTCCGGGTCGAACCGGAAGAAGATCGGCTTGAGGAGCGATTTGTAAAACATTTTCGTATCAGCCAACGATTAGCGAGCATTCTCCGGCGATTTCTTTTCTTTTATCGTCTCATCGGTCGATGAAGCGTTCTTTGTTTGATTTTTATCAAAATCTGCCAGCGCTTTTAGGACCATCCGGGCATCCTTGCGGGCGGCTTGTATATCTTTCTCGGCCAACTTGATCTTGGTCCTGGCTTCCTTCAAGGCAACCGTGTTGAAATCTTTCCTAGCCTTGTCGCCACCATCCGGCACCAAGGCAGAAACGGTAGCCAAGGCAGACTCGGCTTGAAGCTTGGCATTCTCCGCTTTGGTATTGATATTGGCCAGAGCCATCTGAATCTCCGGAAGTTTCGGCAAGCCGACAGTCGCAGTGACTCTCTTGGCCAGCTTGGCCGAAAGAGCCAAAAGCATGTCAGCAATGGAAATAATCCGATCATTGGCGACAATAATATGGATCTGGGGCATGACTAGAGCGTAAATCCGGTAATTTTGCGGTATAGCCTCGAGGCTTTTTTTGAGTTCAGTCGATGAAGCGGTAGTCTCGATAACAGTCTTCAATCCGCTCAATTCCTTGATGAGAGTCTGGACGGCTTTGTCAATCAAAGCCTTCTGTTCGGTCGAAACATTTTTCATTTCCGTGACCCTGGTCGAAAGATTGGTCAGGCTTTCAATCCGGCGATCAATCTCCTTGATCCCTTTTTCCTGGGCCGCCGTAAAAGTTCTGGCTGTTTTCGCTTCGGCCTGAACATCAGATTTTGATCCGGGCTGTGCTTTATCTGATACTGCCGCTTGTCCAGAGGTTTGCGCCAAAACAGGCAAAGTGATGATAAAACTCATAAGAACCATAACCATAACCCGAATATTATTGATTTTGCTTTTCATATATTTTTTGGTTATAGCTCTTAATTATGGATTGTTAGAGACTTTTTCGACCGTGGCGCCATCCTGACCAAAAGCGCTGATTTGCGATTCAACGGCGGTTATGTCCTTCTCTAAAGATTCATTGGTAATATCGGTGGAGACAGTCATGCCCAGAGCCTCCAATTTTGAAACTGGCTTGGGGGTATTGATCACTTCCGTAATCGGTGAGTTATCGATTATTTTGGGCGAAGAATCGAACAAATCCCCACGCCAGAGCCAGAGAACCATAATAATGGCCAATATAACAACTAATATAATTCCGGTTTTTGCGCTTGAAGACATAAAATTATTGGATTTAATCTGATAATTAGGAAAGTACTATACCTATGTATTCTAGCATATTGTTAAAAAATATTGTTCTCCACCTATTGTCCACTATTTTGCTTTGAAGTGATAAAAAGTCATCATGCTACAATTAGCCAAATAAATTATATGGACACCGCCTCCCCTTATTTCAAGACCAAAGACTTGAAGATTCCACCGCATAGCCTCGAGGCCGAAAAGGCCTTATTGGGTTCGATCATGATCCGTGGCGAGGCCATGCATGACATTGTTGACATCGTCAACGAACAATCTTTCTATTCCAATATTCACCGGATGGTCTGGCAGGCCCTTTTGGAACTTCATAGCAAAGGATCGCCGATCGATATTCTGACCCTTTCGGCCCGTCTCAAGGAAAAAGAGCAGTTGGAACAGGTTGGTGGCATGTCTTTCCTTTCCGAACTGATCAATACCGTGCCCTCATCGACCAATGCCAACCATTACGCAGAGATAGTCGAAAAGAAGCACAGCATGCGCGAGCTTCTGCGGGCAGCCGAACAGATAACCGGCCTGGGTTACGAAGAAGAACTCGAGCTTCACGACCTTTTGGAAAAAGCCGAGAAAGCCCTCTATTCGGTCACCAACAAAACCGGTTCGCACAAATTCGTCCATCTCAAGGATACTTTGCATGAAGCTTGGGAGCGTTTGGATCATTTGCACAAGACCAAGGATCAGCTTCGGGGGGTTCCAACGGGCTTTGCCGAATTGGACAACAAACTTTCCGGTTTTCAGAAATCCGATCTGATCATTCTGGCCGCCCGGCCTTCCATGGGAAAAACTTCCCTGGCTCTCGACATAGCCCGCAAAGCCTCGGTCAACTACAAAGTGCCGGTGGCCATCTTCTCCCTGGAAATGAGTTCCCAGCAACTGGTCGACCGTATGCTTTCGGCCGAATCGCAAGTCGATGCCTGGAAGATCCGAACCGGACACAATCTTTCGGTCGAAGGGGATTTCAAGGCCATCGGTGAGGCCATCGGTCGTCTTTCCGACGCGCCCATTTTCATCGATGACGCACCCGGCAACAATATTTTGAAAATGCGGGCCGTGGCCAGAAGACTTAAAAACGAAAAAGGGTTGGGGCTGATCGTCGTCGATTATCTCCAACTCATGCTCCCCACCAATACCAAGTACAATGACAACTTGGTCCAACAAGTAACCGAGATTTCCCGTTCCTTGAAGAACTTGGCCCGTGAATTGGAAGTACCGGTCCTGGCCCTTTCCCAGCTTTCCCGCGCTGTCGAACAACGTGGCGGCAAACCCCGTCTTTCCGATTTGCGTGATTCTGGTTCGATCGAGCAGGATGCCGATGTGGTCATGTTCATCCATCGCGAAGCCGATCAGGATCAGGGTGGTAAGAAGGAAGAGGCAGAGATTATGATTGAGAAACACCGCAACGGTCCGACCGGCACAGTCAAACTCTTCTTCGATAGTAAGAAGACGACATTTATGAGTATAGATAAAGCTGACTTTGGGGATTTTGAGAGCAGTGCGGCGTGAGAAAAAGATAGCCACATACTCTTTGAGACGCATGTAGAGCAGCCTAACCGGATAGCTGTTCGTCTTATTTCCATTCCTGCAGAAATTCTTCAGGCGATTGCCGAGATATCTCAATAGCGGCCATCGGTTCAATAATTATCTGGAATTCGTCTTCGTGAAGAATCTTATCTGGTCAATTAATTGTTATAATTTCGACTTTTCCATTCACGACAAATTTGTGCCAATCCATTAATCCTGATTCTCGATATTTTTTTAATCCGTACTCACTCCAGAAAGATATCGCTCCAGGATAATCAAGTCCTTCAAGAAAGTTACTTATATACTGCGATCATTTGTCTCAAAATTAATTCTTCGGCTTTAATATATTCACCGGCAAAATCGAACCAGACTTTCATAAAATCATTCCGCGCGATTTCGCGTAATCCACCAATCTCTGGGTCCTGTAAATAGATCTTTTCATCGTCAAGTCCAACTACCACTGAATAATGTCCATCCGCCATTTCCGCTAGTGGATATTCCGTACGGCCGCGAGTAAACCAGTCAACGATTACCGGCACTCCCTTTGCAAGCCACATTTCTATATCAGAAAAATCACTTTCATTTTTTACGAAAGTCTTAAACCCAAGAGTTTCAGCGACATGAACAAGATCTCTATCACCGGCACCTATACCGTTTACAACTTCAGCCAATTGTGCCAATTCCTGTTCGCTTTTTTCCAGTCCGTAATAATCAAAGACTATTTTAAGCGAAGCCGGTCCGCACATGTCTGAATGAAGAGTTTCTTGGAAAGGTTTGACTTCCAGCATAACTTTTTTCATGGTAATTTAACAATATCCTTATTCCAAAGACTCGTCAACTTTGCGTGTATACGTAAAACCTCGGCCTGATCCGGGGCAAATATTATGAACCCAAAAACTGGTCTTTGATAATCTACTATAGTGACGACCACCCCCTTCTTTATTCCTTTAGGCTCGCGTATTATGCAGTCACAGCGCGCCTCGACGAATGTGAGGTTTGAGATTTTTTCTCACAAACACGACATTAAAATCGCTTTTATTGGGCTCTGAAATTGATTTCGAGAGTATTTCTGATTTCAACCAACGAGGTCTATTATAATCAGGGTCATATATTTTAAATAAGTCTCTTTTTCTTTCTCCCAAAACAACTAAATGAGAACCATAACCCTTTTCACCTTTTGCAGCAAATGGGTTAATCGAAAGCATGGTGAAATAATTACCCCTTTTTCTAAATTGATCGATTTTCTTCAAAGTCCAAGTTTCGTTAATTAGACAAATTTTGGACTTAATTAGCTTCTTTGCCACCGATTGTTCCCAAACCAAATCACTAAACTCATGTTGAGCCTTGAATGTTTCGGCTGACCAGATCTTTTTTAAGTAATTACGGCCTTCTTTGGCAAACTTCTTATAATCGAGATTTTCTACATTAACCACCTCAAATCCTTGTTTATCCAGCCATAATAGAGCTCGACTCAACCAGGTAAAACAATTTTCTTTGTGACCGGTAATCGAGTCCAATTCCTGCAAAGATAAAACTGGTTGATCATAATGATCCAGTAACATTTGCAGACAGGCCTGGACACAGTGCAAGCCACTTTTTGAGTTTTTGTAGAGTTTGTATGTCATAATAAATGGGTGGCACAATACTTTCATCTTTCCTATTTTACCTTATACTAGTGTCATGAACAGCCTGCAAAAGCTCGAAGAGATTTTCGCTCATTTTCCCGGTATCGGCCCTCGTCAGGCTAGGCGTTTCGTCTATTATCTTATCAATAAACCCTCGACTTCGATCAACGAGTTCGTCAGACTGGTCGAAGAGGTCAAGAAAATGACCGGGGAATGCAAGAAGTGTCATCGTCTTTATATTCAAAGCGGTTCCGAGCGCAAAAAGGAGAGATCCTCCTTCGCCAAGGCTTCGGAGGACAAGTCCGACCTCTGTGAGATTTGCTCTGACTCCGCCCGCGATCAAACAACTCTGATGGTCATCGCTCGGGATTCTGACTTCGAAACTATAGAAAAAAGCGGTACTTACAAAGGCTTGTATTTTATACTAGGCGGAACCGTGCCAATTCTTGATGGTGAGCCGGAAAAGAAGATTCGATTGAGAACGCTTCTTCAATATGTCTCTGATTTGATTGACGGTGATTCCGGCTTTAAGGAAATTATCCTTTCGCTGAATACCACGCCCGATGGCGAACACACGGCAAACATAGTCAGAGAAGGGCTGGTCAAAATTTTGAACGGCAAGGCAATCAAAATATCTATTCTGGGACGGGGTCTTTCGACAGGTGCTGAACTTGAATACGCCGATGGTGAGACTATCAAGAACGCCTTGAAAAATAGGGGTTAGGGTAACGGAGGTTAGTCGAGGTTACGCGAGGTGGAACCTCATCTGACCTCGGCCGTATTTTTCACTGTTTCTTCATTTCACTTTGCTATCATCGCATCATGCCAGGCGCATGGTGCGGAGTAGGACTCAGTATCCATACTCTAGGGGTTCGAGTCCCCTGCTTGGCTCAGTATCACAATCTATTTGACAATATTATTATATTTGCTAACATGTACTCATACTGAGTCCGACCCCATTGAAATGTGGGAGTATCATGCAGAGTATGGATGGAAAAACACCCAAATTAAGGGTGTTTTTCTTTTATTTCAACTCCAAAAAAACGGCAAGTTTAAATCTTGCCGTTTCCAAGAACCCTCCTCCTTCCCTTGTCATATCTTAAAATAGGACCGGGATGTGACAGTAATCAATAACCCCAAAAATAAAAGTGAGATCGACGATGCCGAATCTGGCACACTTGTCTTTATTGGTTGCAGAAGAAATGCATGCGTCAGTCCTGCCGGATTTATACCAACGCCAACAATTTGACCGAGGTCGTTAATATCCGTGGCTTCCGCCAGAAACCAACCAGGATTTTCCTCAAGAAGGTTATTGAGATTTTGGAACAACCCATCGGAGTATATATAAGCACCCTCACTACCATAGCCGACAACATCCCCAGACGAGTTAATTCCGTAGGCGCTTACACCACCAATTAGAATTACTGTATCACTCTGAACTAGGCAACCGCACCAACCTTCTATCCAAATTTGGCCAACAATTTGAGCGGAGTCATTTATATTGTTAGCTAGATAGCATGGCAGTCGTTGAGCCACATTGTCGTAATATAGAAATCCATAATCCGACCAATCCTTCCCCTTTATATAACCAACAGTTTGACCATAATTATTGATTCCCAACGCAACTCCACCATATATGCTTGGAGATGATCCAATATCCAGCATTGTGCCATTTGAGTACAGAAAAGGGTGATCTGCCCCAGTGCTAGTCTGCGTAGATCCGACAATCTGAAGACTGTTATTGATATCGCAGGCAATACCATTTTGACCACCGAGAGTCCCGATGTCGGACATTTGTCCGTTGGAATAAATAAAAGGATGATAAATAGTATTATTCTGGCTAATATATGAGTAGCCGGTGACAATGCCGTTATCATTGATCCCTGTTGCCACGC
>CAYIFO010000007.1:0-25235 GCA_964362725.1 uncultured Candidatus Saccharibacteria bacterium | reverse complement strand
AGCTTAACTATTGGCAGTGAACCTTTCTGTAGATTATTGATAATAAAGTCTTCGATTGAATTAGGCTGGATTATACTCATAGTTGAATACTAGCAAAAGAACATATAAAAGTAAATAATTAGTTTACAAACAGGCTGGAATATAAGGACAGTTTGACATTAAACATCAAACATTGTAATATAGTAACAGAAGAAACCTAAAACTGGTTTCAAGTTTTTGAAAGGACAAAATATGGACAAGATAGTCAGTCACAAATGGTTGATATTATTAGTTTTACTGATGGTTGGAGGATTATATGCAATTGTTGCAGTTATGAAGCAAGCTCAAAGCTCTACCCAGAGAAACTTCCAAAGTATCTCGGTTGTGGCAGCACAGACACCTGCCACTTCTCTCAGTTTTGACTCTGATTTAGTTGAGTTTGAACTCTGCGAGCTACGGGTTGGTTTTGGCCGGAATGAAATGTATGGGCTTGTTGCAAACGATGCTGGAATTGGGAGGACAGATATGAGATTTCTTATGGGTATTCGTGTTGGGATGGAGTCAGACGGGCCGCAGGTTATTCTGTGTGCAACATACCCGTCAATATACCCTTCAATCTATAACAAGCAGAAGTCTTACATCTTAGCACGCCGGTTGAAAATTGAGGGTAAGGGTAAGCAAGATATTTGGATTGTGCCAAGAACAGACTAGGGTAAATCGATAAACCACCTCAAAACGGGGTGGTTTATTTATTGGTAAAAACACAAAACCGCCCTACGACGGCTCTGTGTTTACCCTTCGTAGCTTTCTTGACCTCTGAAGCCTTGGCGTAGGAGGTAGCGTAGAAGGGTTCGATAGCAGCTGCGAGTAACTATAACTCCCCGATCTCTTTCAAAAATTCATCCGTATATTTTGGTTCAGGCTTAACAGTCTTTGATTCTTTCCAAATAACTTCAAACTGAGTTTTCATCAATTCAGCAAAATCTCGACTATGGATGACAAAACCGAAAGATTCTTTCTTGGACGAAACGAATGCGACTTTGTCTTCGTACATCCAGTATCCCATATGCCACTTCATATTATTGGGAGCTATCCGGATTTCTCTCAAATGTTTACTTCCAACACCAAGGAAAGGGTACTCCTTGAAACCTAAAATTGATCCATGAGGATATATACCTCGAATAGAGATTTTTCTTTTGATTCTTTTCTTGTTGAGCTCATACAAATACTGTTTGCCTAAAACACCGGCCATTTCACTCATTGGCCACATAAGTGTTGTCTCAATATTATCGTGCCACATGATGTGGTTCATAACCTGTTGCAATCCTTCCTTTCCGGAAAAAAATTTGATTTTCGGTTCTACAAATTCTGACTGTTTAAGCAAGGATGGTAAGATTTCCTCAAAATTCTTCTTTTCGGATTGTAAGTTATCGATCTTCGATTGGATTAGGGCTGGAATATTATTCATATCCTCAACCATGAAGACCTTTTTATTCTCTTCGTTCCGCTCGGTGACCAGACCTTTCTTAATAAGGACTTTGAGATGGTCGTATACAGATGGACGGGGAATACCTAATCTTTCCGCTAGCAGTCGAGCAGAGGACGGCCCTTTTTCTAACAGATCCGAAAATAATTGAGCCGAATTGTCTGTAATTCCGAGCTCTGTAAATAAAGAATTGAACATATTTGGATAATAGCATAGTTGTCGAAATTCGACGACATATATACGACACAATACAGTAATACTATACTACTGTCAATAAAATAATATAACATACCATGACCTACAAAAAACTTATTTCAATTTTGGGCATTATTCTGGTCGCAACGATCATAGTAGCAAGATTTAGTGCGATAAATGGCCAATCTTCTGACAAGATAATCAAGATTGGAGTTGTTCTGCCGCTTACCGGTAGTCAGGCATTTGCTGGAGAAAGCATGAAAAATTCACTTATCATAGCTCAAAAAGACCTAGAAGATAAGCAAAATTTAGGCAAAGCCGTGAAATATCAATATAAGCTGATATTTGAGGACGATGCCTTTGACGCTAAGACGGCAGCCAACGCGGCACAGAAGCTTATTTCAGTAGATAAAGTGGATGCGATCATTGACGCGTATGCTCCAATAGGTAACGTGATTTCTCCTATAGCCGAAAATAACAAGATTGTGCATATTGGAGTAGCGTTTGATCCAAAGATTGCTGTAGGTGAATATAATTTTCTATTGTTTACAACACCGGATACGGCCGCGAAGACATTCCTAGCCGAACTTCAGAAAAAAGGTATCCATCGGCTCGGTATAATCAAGGTTAATAATCAAGGAATTCTATCTGTCGATTCTGCGCTTGCGAAATATGCTCATGATTATAATATTGAAATAGTTTCCAATGAGATGTTCCAGCCAGGACAACGCGACTTTCGTGATCTCATTGTAAAAAGTTCAAAGACAAATGCTGAAATATACGCACTACTCGCCCTTTCGCCAGAAATTGAAGTTTTGTCGAAGCAAATGAGCGATCTCGGGCTTCACAATCAGACAACCGTAATCTATTTTGAGGTCGTTCCTAATAAATCCGTATTTGAAGGTCTCTGGTCAGTTGGTTATGGAAAAATATCAGACGACTGGAACAACGAATATCGTAAGACATACGGTTCCGATCCGGGTTTCGGAGCAGCAAATGTATATGATGCATTTAATGTGATTGTGGCTGCAAGCGAATCATCTGATGACGCATCGCGGAAGCCAAAAACAGAGTATATTGCGAATCAGATTCAAGGAATGAGCGAATTCGACGGTGTCCTTGGAATACTTCATATTAACTCGGACGGGATCATTGATACCCCTGCTTCTATAAAGGTTATTAAGAATGGAAAGATGGTGGTAGTTGAATAGTCGGTCTATCCCTCCGCTTGATTCCACAGACTCTGCCACAGGATCTTCATCATTTGGCAAAATTCTTTGCTATGCACGGTAAAGGCGATTTTCTCAGCACCGCCGGAGGCAAAGAGGCATTTGTTGCCATAGAGCCAGAAGCTCATTTTGCAACCCACCCCTTTTGGCAAGTATTTCACAGAAACTAGGTTTTCCTTGGTATTTCGGAGCCATTCGTGCTTTTTAACACCTTGAATTTTTCGATCCTCATGATTTTCTATGGCGTATATGAAGACTCCATACTTGAATCGCTGTGTACCATGCCATTTGAAGAATTCTTCATCGATGCCGATCATATCCTTGGTCGGCCAGACCATGAATGTCTCCCTTATATCTTTCTGCCACGGCATATCTCGAAAGGCCTGTTTGATGCCCAGAGTTCCTGAATAAAATTTGATCTTTGGTCGAGCCACTGAATCCTTGGAGTGGTGTGTGCCGATGAAATCCAGCAGTGATATTTGGGCATTCTTGAGAGACCGCAATCTTTCTTCATGTGCCCGAGATAGCTGCTCTCGATCCGATATGCCAAATGACTTGCCACGGTCATCGCTGTACTCATTTATGAGGCTCTGTGTCAAAAGGGGAGCAACCGCATCGTAAATAGACGACTTTGGCATGTTCAGCCGTGCTGATATATCAGCTACTGTCGAAATGCCGTTATCGATAATATCGAGAAGGACAGCCTTTGACTTTGGTGGTAAACCGAATATATCAAGGAAATCTCTGTTATTCGCTTTTCGCCGAATCATGTACAAACTGTACCATTTCTGTAATATACAGGCAAGCTCACTTTTATCTTACTGGGCCTTATTATTTGTTAACTATTAACACCATGAACAAGAAACTTATCTGGCCAATCGTCGGGGTAGTCGTAATTTTGGTAGTTATCGTACTTGCTACAAAGAATTCCAGCACTCCGGCTTCGAATAATCCCATCAAGATTGGGGCCGTTTTGTCGCTCTCCGGTGACGCCGCACCTTGGGGAGAGTATGGAAAGAACGGCATAGATCTTGCTGTGAAGCAGATAAATGCGGCTGGAGGCATAAATAGTCGTCCCGTGCAGGTTGTTATTGAAGACGACCATACCGACGGCAAGCAGGGGGTCTCTGCGTGGAATAAACTCACCATCGTTGATCATGTCCAAGGCATCATTGGCGGCGTATTCGACTTTACGGCACAACCACTCATTCCTCTGGCCTTGAACAATCAGACCCCCTTTATTTCACCGTCCAATTTCAGGATTGTCGGCGGCTTTGATCTCAATCGTCAGAGTTTCGTCATGCTCACAGACTTCAACAAGACGATACTCAAATTGCAGCCATACATATCGAATAGCAATATCAAGAAACTGGCTGTAGTTCACTTCAATTCCACATTTGGCGGTGAGATATCCAAAACGCTCGATGGTGTGATGAAAGATCTTGGAAGAGGCGACGTCATCGACACACCTTATAACCAGATCGGGAATAATGACTTCAAGACGACGATCATCAAGTTAAAGAGCGAAGGTGTTGACGCGGTATTCTTGGACGTGGTTGCGAATGATCCGCTGATATTTCTTACGCAAGCAAAGCAACTTGGATTTACGCCAACTATTATGACCTACAACGGAGCACTCGATGCATTCGTCAACGAGACAGATAAGAGTCAGCTAAATAACGTCGTCATCTTGAACTGGGAAATCACCCCGCAACAATTCACTGACATGTATCAAAAAGAATATGGCATCGCCCCGGCAAAATCTGCTGATAAATATTTTGATGCTGTCTATGTAATGGCGAATGCTCTGGCAAATGTTTCTAATCCGTCACAAGCTGCGTCATATATGGCAAGTAATTCCTTATCGACACCTAATGGCACGATCACATTCACATCTGATCATGCAGTCAGTGACTCATTGGTCGAAGTTCAAGTGATGAAGAACGGTATTCTTGTACCGTGGCAGAAATAAGTCGAGCTTTCTAATACTCTCGCAAGGACTCCTTGAAAACATACCCCCTATGCTGGTCCATCAGGATAATTTACGGTAATTGCGGAATAACCCAAAGATCTTCATATAAACATAAAACCGCCTTAAGGCGGTTTTATGTTCGATAGCAGTAGCGAGATCGCTACTGTGAATGGAACAAAGGGGTTAATACCCTTTATTTGACAGCATCCTTCAAAGCCTTGGCGGCCCTGAACTTGGGGACCTTCATGGCCGGGACCTTGATCGCTTCGCCGGTGCGGGGATTGCGGGCCTCACGAGCGGCTCTCTGCTTGACCGAGAAGATACCGAGACCGGCAATAGAAACCTCATCGCCCTTCTTCAAGGAGTCGATAATCGTATTAATGGCTGTCTCGACGGCTTGTTCGGCCTGGACCTTGGTGCCGCCAAGAACGGCGTGAACTGCATCAACAATGCTTGCTTTGTTCATTTGTTTTAAATTAGTTCTAATAATCGCTTTGCTCATGTTCTGACTGCGACTCGGAATATATGAATGAAAGCAAATTCATATTTCCTCGCTTGTCAGAATAAATGGTCTCGCCCGATCCGCAGAAGCGAACTGGATGAGTTTTGTACCACCATATAATTATATAGTAAGCCGTATTTTAAGCAATAAGGTTGCAATATTGACTAATCTGATGTCGTATTGGATAGTATTTTGATTATCTGGCAAATTCTATCGTTCTAGTTTCGCGAATGAGGGTCACTTTGATTTCACCAGGATACTTAAGATCTTTTTCTATTTTTAGGGCTATATCTCTGGCTAGATTCTTGGATTCGATGTCGCCAATTTCTTCGGGCTTGACGAAAACTCTTATCTCCCGACCGGCCTGAATAGCATATGATTTCTCTATGCCGGGGAAGGAATTGGCCAAAGCCTCAAGATCACCCAATCGCTTGAGATAGTTTTCTATATTATCACGCCTAGCGCCTGGTCTAGCTCCAGATATGGCATCGGCCGTCTGGACGATCCGCGATTCGACGGTCTCATAGGGATATTCTTCGTGATGGGACTGCATAGCCTTGACGATCTCCTCGGAGGCGCCGAATTTCTGGAGAATACGACGGCCAATCTCAACATGGGTACCGCCGACTTCATGGTCCAGAGCCTTACCGAGATCATGAAGAAGTGCTCCAGCTTTGGCGACTTGAACATTGGCTCCCAATTCTTCGGCGATCATCCCGGCAATATGAGCCATTTCAACGGAATGTTGCAGGACATTTTGGCCGTAACTGGTTCGGAAATGCAAACGGCCCAAAATAAGCAAAATGCGGGGATCAAGACCGAGAATACCGCAGTCATAAGCGGCCTGCTCGCCCTTTTCCTTTATGGTCTTATTGATATCCTGTTTGGCTTTTTCGACAACCTGTTCGATCTTGGCCGGCTGAATGCGGCCGTCCTTGATCAATTCTTGCAAAGCCAGTCTGGCGACATGCCGGCGGACGGGGTCAAAGGAAGAGATCGTAATGGCTCCAGGCGTATCATCAACCATGACTTCAACTCCAGTAATACGCTCAAAAGCTTTGATATTGCGTCCCTCCTTGCCGATAATCTTGCCTTTGACATCATCACTGGGAATCTCGATAGATGTTGACATTACATCTTGGGCGACTGAAACGGAAAGACGCTGGATAGATGAAGCTAATATTTCTTTGGCTTTATTTTCGAGCATTTCCTCGCCGGTTGTCTCCAATTTTTTCATTCTGACTAAAAAATCTTCTTCCGACTGTTTTTCGATCATTTTCACAAGCTCTTCTTTGGCCGCCTCGGCGCTCATTTTGGCGATTTTTTCCAGGGCAGCTTTGCGGTCGTCCTCGAGTTTATCGGCCTTTTCGCGGATAGACTTGATTTCGGCCACGCGCTGTTTGATAAGCTCGACTTCGCGATCGAGGTCGGCTTGGCGTTTGTCGATAAGATCCTCGCGTTTGACGACACGATCTTCGGTCTGCCGGATCTTTTCTTCTTTCTCTTTGATCTCAACACGGGCATCCTCGTGAACTTTGGTCGCCTTGGCTTCGGCGTCAGCGGTGATTTTTTTGGCCTCTTCTTTGGCCGCTAAAAGCATTTCCTTGATCTCGAGTTCCATCGAACCTTTTTTGCTCATGGAAATGATCAGGCGCAGGTAATAGCCCAAGGCTATACCGACTGCTCCGGCGATCGAAAGATAGAGAGCGACTAATTTGAGTGACATAAGCGGATAGGATCCGCCTTTGCGAACTATGGTGAAAGTAACGTATGATTTTGCGGGCGAGTTTCAATTATTGAAGATGTCATAGGTTGGAAAGTCACTAGTCCGGAAAAAGCAGGATCAATTAAAATTTGGTAACAACCCCATCTTATAACAACCGTTCAAAGTTGTCTAGTTCTATTTATGTGTTATAGTGAATTTGTAGCTAATAATGAAAATAACATGTTAATACCAACCGTTATAGAAAAATCAAGTTTTGGCGAAAGAGCTTATGATATTTACTCACGTTTGCTCAAAGACAGTATCATTTTCTTGGGCGGGCCGATCGATGACCATATGGCCAATCTGATCATTGCCCAGCTCCTTTTCCTGCAATCTGAGGATGCAAAAAAGGAGATCTCGCTTTATGTCAATTCTCCTGGAGGTTCGGTTACCGCCACTCTGGCTATCATCGATACGATGCAACATATCAAGAATGATATTTCAACCGTTTGCGTGGGTATGGCTGCTTCGGGTGCGGCTCTTATCCTTTCGGCCGGCACAAAAGGCAAGCGCTTGGCCCTGCCCAATTCCGAAGTGATGATTCACCAACCTCTTGGCGGGGCCGAAGGTCAAGCTTCCGATATCGAGATCAGCGCCAAACATATTTTGAAGACTCGCTCGATTTTGAACAAACTCTTATCCAAGAATACCGGCCAGAGTCTCTCCAGGATCGAGAAGGATGTTGACAGGGATTTCTTCATGGATGCCGAGGAAGCCAAGAAGTACGGTATTGTCGATCAAGTCACGATTGCCAAAAAATAATAAACAAATATGCGACTTCAGCGTTTCTTCATTTCCGAAAAAATTGGCGACAAAAAAACCATAACGATAAACTCGGCTGACATGATAAATCAGATCAGTCGAGTTTTTCGTCTGAAGGGCGGCGACCATATAATTCTTTTTGATAATTCTGGTTTTGATTATGAAGGAGCGCTTGACAATGCTTTGGAAAGGACTATACTTATAAGTATCAAGACGATCGATGTATGTATTACTAATGTTCGACCTAGCAGATATGTTTCGGAACGGGGAATTTGTCTGTATGCTTCTATAATAAAGAAAAGTAACTTTGAAACGGTAGTCGAAAAAGTTACGGAGCTAGGTGTTTCACGCATAGTGCCAGTCCTCTCCTCAAGGAGTGAGAAAAAATCTCTCAATGAGGAAAGGTTGAAGAAGATCGCCATTGAAGCCAGCGAACAAAGCGGGCGGGGAGTTGTGCCTGAAATGAGCAAAATCAGCACCCTCGGAGAGGCTCTGCAGGAGGTTGCTACCCTCGGCAGACCTCGGACAAGTTTTGCGTTTCATACGGAAGGTAAGCCGTGGAACAAGGCCGTTGTTGAAGAAAAAACGGATTTGGCTTTTTTCATTGGTCCGGAAGGCGGATGGACGACGGAAGAGATAGAAATGTTTCACAGAAGCGGGGTAGAGGTTGTCTGTCTGGGCAAGCAGATCTTGAGGGCCGAAACAGCGGCGATTGTGGCGGTGGCACAGGCGGTGTTTTAGTCTGGGAGCTTTGAAGGGGAGGTCCGACCTGTCCTCCGAAGCCTTGGCGAAGGAGAACCTCTCCGACACAGAACTAGTTGGTAAGCAAACCGATTTGACAAAATTAAATATAATGTGTATGCTTGAGATCGAAAACCAGGTTCTTTGAACCCGTCCGCTTATGATACCGACTGTTTCGGCGTCTTTGGGTAGACACAATAGAAAGGAAGGTTATGAGCGAAAAATATGTGCCCGTAACTATCGGTCAGGTGATGTGCGTCCGTAAAATTGCGAATGAAAAGCGTGTGGGATGTGTTCGTTTCCAAAAAGCTCTGAATGACGGATCCTTCCGTCGTTTCCTCGAGTCGCGCAACGTTGAACCCATGGACATCAAAGCGCCGAAAGGGGCTCGCGTCCATATCCTTGAAGTCGAAGTGGAACAAGATCGAAAGTGGCAGGCGGCTCTAAATGCCGCTGGTCCCGATACCCCCAAAGATTACAGTGTCCGCCAGGTGGGGGACCAATATCCTCCTGTCGGTAAGGGCAAGGTCAAGGAGAAACTCATTCTCCTGAACTTCCCGAACGGCGATGGTAATTGGGACAAAGCCATTGCATGGGCGAAAGCCAAATGCCTCAAGCGGACTCATCCGCGCGAAATCTTCGCCATCGGCGAACAGTACCCGAAGCTCCACCGGCAACTCGGAGAAACGTGGAGATATATGAACTTGGTATATGTTGTGGCAACGACGGACATCTTCTTCGACGGTGACCGTCACGCGTGCTATGTCCGGTGGTTTGGCTCGGAGCGCATAGTGGTCCTCCGTTGGGTCAAGTGCTTCAGCAACGCTGACGCCTGGTTTGTCTTCCGCAAGTAGTCCTCAGGACTTGGGCACTCGGTCCTTTTGGAACCTTTAACATCTGTTCTTCGAATCACGATGGAGAATCCGCTCGGCCACGAATGGTCTGTTACAAACATTAAAACCCTATACT
Source organism: uncultured Candidatus Saccharibacteria bacterium (assembly GCA_964362725.1). GTDB lineage: Bacteria > Patescibacteriota > Minisyncoccia > Phycocordibacterales > PALSA-1337 > C7867-002. The sequence continues at coordinate 15,635 of CAYIFO010000007.1, read as the reverse complement.
AAAATATAGGGTTTTCACTTTTTATTTTGTGTTCTCCAACCACACAAACACTTTCTCATTCATAAGCACCGTCTCGGCATAAACAGAGGCCTGTTCGCGATCGGCGTCTTTGTAATGTTCCAGAATATGAGAAACTTCGTGCTCGATCTCTTCCTGACTTGGTTTGATATTTTGTTCTTGGGCGATGGCGTTTAGGATAAGCTGGAGTTTGACTTTCTTCTCGGCATGCGGGGTCCATTCTTTTCTTATTTCCTCCAGGGATTTTTTGGCATGTTTGATATAGTCGTCCATCTTGACCTTCATGCCGGCCAAGTCCGCCTCAAACTGGGTCTGGGTGCGATTGAGTTCGCTTTGGACCATGACCTCCGGCAGTTCCACTTTGGTCGCTTCTACTATAGCATCGGCTATGCGGATCCGTGTCTTTTCTTTGGCCTCGTCCTTTTTGGTTTCTCCTACTATTTCTCTGACTCTTTTTTTGAAGTCATCAACTGTTTTGAAGTCGCCCAGACCCCGGACAAATTCGTCGTTGAATTCCGGCAATGATTCCAAAAGAAGTTTTTCTTTTTCTTCTGGTGAAAGTTCTTTGTCTTTGGGTGTGTTACCGTTCACTTTCAAAGTGGCTGGATTTTGTAGGGCATGTGATTTGCGGAATTTGAGAACGGCCTCTTCGACGTCTTTATCGCTGACCGAAAGATCGTTCTTGGGCATCTTTCCAATTTCTTTTTGAGCGATTGCTTTGCAGTCAGGCAGGGTAATACTGGGAACAACAGCCGTTACGGCTTTGAATTCCAGAGGATTGCCTTTGGCAAGTTTGGTGATAGTGACAGCCGGTCGGCCGATGGAATCTATCTTATTGTCCATGATAATTTGAACATAGGCTTTGGAAAGAGCTAGTTCGGCCATTTCTTCAAGCAGGACTGATTCTCCAACTTTGGCGATCAAAATATTTTCCGGAACTAAGCCTTTCCGGAAACCGTCAATAGTGACAGATTCGTTGACATTCTTCAAAGCCTGAATTCGAAAACTTTCCCAGACCTCGGCTGGTATCGAACCGCTAATTTCTATTTGGGATTTCTCCAATTTTTTGATATCGGCCGAGCCGTAGGACTTGACCGCATCCTGTGTATTTGTCATGGAAGCAGTCTACATAAAAAGATACTCATAATCAAGAACAACCCCCATAAAGGGAGTTGTTCAAAAAATCTTCCGCGTGGTTATTATATGGCTTGAGCATCGACCCCTGTGATCGATTGATCCAGATCGTTCTGTAGGGATTGGAGATCGTCGGCATTACTGCTTATGGGAGCGACTGTTTCTTCTGCTGGTTGTGAATTGTTTGTCGAGCTGACCGATTGTATTGGTGCAGTATTGTTGTTCGATGGAAGCAGATCCGGTGTTTTGACTTTGGAAGATAACATATACAAAGCGGCAATGACGACAAGAAGTATTACAACCAAGGCGGCGACAATCGGACCGACTTTTTTGTGGTTACCGTTTGGGCTGGCTGTTCCGTTGTACTGGTTTATTGGAGCGATATTCTCGGGTGGTAAGTTTGAAACAGGCTGACTTTGAATGGGTTGTAGTGGTTCCATATGATTGGGTTAGTTTTATAAATTCTTCTAGCGGACTTCAATGGAAGCATTGGAAGTTGTTGAAGCTGTCTGGCCGAGTTTGAGCCCCATAGCCTTGGCGATGGCGACGACGACATCGTTCAAGGCCTTGCGGGCTTCTTTTATCGCCACATGGGCGTTGTTAATAAGCCGTCTGGCTTCGTCAAGTTTGATTATTTGATTGTTTGTCGTGGTCTGGTCGGTAGTTTGGGTCGTTGCTGTCGTGGAAGCATTGGGCGTATAGTCCATGACCAATCTGATAGCGTCCTTGGCGGCGGCTATTTTCGTATCAGCTATTGCCAATAATCGGATGGGCTCGGTCATGTCGCGACGCGGCCTATTTTTTTCGGTGGTTGTGGCTGTTGTGCCGCTGTTTTGCTTCTCTTTTTGAATTCTTGAATCGATGCGATCCCTGACTTGAACAAGATTGTTCAAGGCAACCTGCAATTGTTTGACTATCACACCCTTTCTGAATTTGAAAGCGTTAAGAATCATAGCCCGGCCTTCTTCGCGGTATTCCTGGGCGCGTTCCTTGATCCTTTGCCGCTCTTTTTCCATGAGAGGTCGGCTTGATGAGGCCAGCCTGTTTTTCTCTTCAGTCTTTTCTTTTATGTTTATAACTTTGGCTTTGGTCGTGCCGTCTATGAGGTCGTCTCGTATCTCCTGGTTATTTTTGACATTCTGGATCTTGACCTGGGTCGTCGCTCTGATCTTTTCCCGAACCGTGGTCGGATTGACGACCGGGGCGGCGTCGATCGAAGTACCGATGCCAGTGGCGGCCGAGGTATCGAGGAGCGTTTGGGCTTGAAGGGAATTGCCAGAAGCGAGAGCAATGGCGACTATTGCGATCATTGATGCCGATAATTTATAAAGATGTATTTTCATAATAGATGATTAGTGATAATAGTAATTATTTTGTGACCCTAACCTTAGTTACCATTATAGACCCATATGGTTATGAAGTCATGTGAATATCGTAACAACTAACCCCTGGCAACATAATGTCCCTCCGTCGCCTGCGGGCGCTAATCGCTGGCTACCCGTCCTCGGCGCACTACGGGACATTATGTTGCCAGGGGTTAGTTGCTAATATCGCCAGGTTGCGACTCTTTCTATTTATAATCGGGCATGCTAATCTCCCGTAAACAATCAATAAGGAGTTCTTTATGGATAAAATTAGAATTACGGCCGAGGAATTGCGACAAAATATCCAGAAAGTTTCCCATTATGTTTGGGAAAGACAGGAAGCTCACAGGAGCCATTGTAACTGGATGTATGCCATCGAGCAATTGGTGAAGGAAAAAAATGGAGTATTTCCTTCTTCAGAAGAAATCAATCGTCGCGCGTACCAACTTTGGTTGGAGCGCAAGGATGAGCAGGCTCACCAGGATTGGTGCCAGGCTGAAGCCTTGCAGAGACAATACTTTGAAATTGTCAATTAATTTGATCATGTCCAAATTATTTTGACCTGCGCAAAAGCGCCCCTTATAACAGGGCGCCTTTTTGTCTTTCAACTGCTTTATTCTTTTAAATCAAAAACGCCACAATAAGCAACGCCACGATATTCAGAATCTTGATCATGGGGTTGATGGCTGGACCAGCGGTGTCCTTGTAGGGATCGCCGACGGTGTCGCCGGTAACGGCTGCTTTGTGGGCATCGGAACCTTTGCCTCCGTGATGACCTTGTTCGATATGTTTCTTGGCATTATCCCAGGCTCCGCCTCCGGAAGTCATGGAAATAGCCACAAAAAGACCTGTGACTATTGAACCAACAAGTAAACCGCCAAGAGCGATCGGGCCGAGGATAAAGCCAACCAGGATGGGGGCCAGGACGGGAATAAGAGCCGGAACGATCATTTCTTTGATGGCGGCGCTGGTCACGATATCGACGCAACGGGCATAATCAGGTTTAGCCGTGCCTTGCATGATACCCTTGATTTCGCGGAATTGTCGGCGGACTTCCTCGACGACCTTACCAGCGGCTTTACCCACCGCTTCCATGCAGAGAGCGGCGAAGTAATAGGGAAGCAGACCTCCGATGAAGAGTCCGACGATAACCTTGGGATCGCTCAAGCTGAAAACCGAACCAATGCCAGTTGCTTCGGTATATGAAGCAAAGAGAACCAAAGCGGCCAAACCGGCTGAACCGATGGCGTAACCTTTGGTAACGGCTTTTGTCGTATTGCCGACGGCGTCCAGGGGATCGGTAATATCACGGACTTCCTTGGGAAGATTAGCCATTTCCGCAATACCACCGGCATTGTCGGTAATGGGGCCGTAAGCATCAATGGCGACGATGATGCCGGCCATAGAAAGCATGCTCATGGCCGCCACGGCTATTCCGTAGAGACCGGCGAAATGATAGGCGGCCAGGATTCCAGCCACAATCGTGATCAAAGGCCAAGCCGTTGACTTCATGGAAATGGCCAGTCCCTGAATTATATTCGTGCCATGTCCGGAAATCGAAGCCAAAGCGATCGATTTTACTGGATTATACTTGGTTGAAGTGTAATATTCGGTAATGACCACCAGGAAACCGGTGACAATAAGACCGATCAGGGTACAAGCAAAGAGGTTGAGAACGCTGTATGTCCCATTGGTTTTCATAATGACATTGGTCACCGGATAAAAAGCAATAGCGGCCAAAATGCCGGCGACAATGAGACCTTTGTACATGGCCCCCATGATATTTCTGGAACTGCCAAGTTTTACAAACCAGGTGCCGATTATTGAAGCGATAATGGCCACACCACCCAAGGCTAAGGGATACATAAGGGCACCATTGAAGCCCTTAAAGATGGTCGCCCCAAGCATCATGGCAGCTATAGTCGTCACGGCATAAGTCTCAAAGAGGTCAGCGGCCATACCGGCGCAGTCGCCAACACTATCCCCGATATTATCGGCAATAACACCAGGATTTCTCGGATCATCTTCGGGAATTCCAGCTTCGACTTTGCCGACGAGGTCAGTTCCGACATCGGCGGCCTTAGTGAATATTCCACCGCCAAGACGAGCAAAGACCGAAATGAGACTTGCCCCAAAGGCCAGACCGATTAAAGAAGTGACGCTTCCGGTAATTGCGTAGAAGCCAGTTACACCGAGAAGAGCCAAACCAACAACCAAGAGACCGGTGACAGCACCTCCTTTAAAAGCTAATGAGAGAGCGGCTCCAAGTCCATGTCTGGCCGCTTCAGCAGTTCTGACATTGGCCCTGACGGAGACATTCATACCGATAAAACCGGCTAAAGATGAAAGAATTGCACCAACTAGGAAACCGATAGCTGTTTGAATACCAAGGAAAATCCAGATGATTATGAACAAGACAACGGCTATCATTGTAATCGTGCGGTATTGTCTATTCAGGTAAGCCCTTGCGCCTATCTGGATAGCAGTGGCGATTTCCTTCATTTTTTCATTACCGGCGGACTTTTTCATGATGGACATGATGAGAAAAGCTCCGTAAATGATGGCTAGAACAGAAGCGGCTAAGGCAAATATTTCTGTGGACTGCATTGTATTAAAAGTATTAAAAATTAGTGGCTATTAATATTAAGAACGATAAACGAGATAATAGCAGGAATTGGGGAGTTTGAAAGGGTTGACAAAATTCTTTTGACGAGCTTAAATCATAAAGGGAACAATAAGCACGAAACTTGAAAGGATGTGTATGAGAAAAAATCATTTTGTTGGCATCAGTTTTATGCCAACAATGGCCGTTATAGCCTTTGTTAGCGTCAGCTTCAGCCTTATTCTATGTCACGTCATTACGAAGCGTGAGCAGACCTTTGAAATAACTATGGCCAGGTCCCACCTGATCAATATCCAAAACGGATCTTTGTCGGAGTTGGCATTAGGATCGGGATATAATTGCGGTGATATCTTTACCGACCAGCCAAATATATACGGGGACGAACGTACGAATAGGTCATTACCAATATCCTTGATCAGTTATAAGGAATTGGTACGTAACAGGAGAAATTACCAGTTTGCTAATTTACGAGAACTCCTCTGTCTTGGTTTATCCGGTCATGTGCCGGCAAACACACGAATCGCCTCGGTTGTTTCTTACAAGTTGGTCTTGGAAGGAAATGTCTGGACAAATATGATTTATCCGAGTATTGAGATCGATAGGAAGGGCAACAAATATTTGTATTTTGGCAAAGATTATGGCCTTTTGTCGGGAACATTTTTCGCAGTGATTCAAACGAACACCGTTCTCAATCGGTAAGATCCTGACATTAATTGTTTTTGTGTCATTGTATTTTGCATGGCGGCTCTATCCGGAGCCGTCTTTTTTTATTTCCAAACAAAATCTATTTTCTGAATAGATTGCAAAATTTTTTTAAGTGGTAAAATTGTGGGGTCCTGCCATTCTGCCAATTAATAAGTCTTATCTACAACAATGAATATGAAAATTCATGATTTTTTGGGATTAGCTGTTTCGAACAAAAAATTTGAGGAACTAAAGACTTCTATCATAACTCAATTCAGCATTGTAAGTGAACAGATGGAGGTGCTTTTACACCAATACAATCTTTTTGCCAAAAGCGCCGGCGATCTGGTAGAGGGTATTCAATGAAAAATTGTGCTTGCCACTTTCAAGCCTGGCAATGACGGATTGGGGCATGCCAACCTTGCTGGCGAAGCTTTTTTGAGTGAGTTTCTTTGACCGGCGGAGCTCGCGGATCTGGCGGATCAGGCGCAAACGAGCCATTTCTGCTTCGAATTTCTCGTGGTTCGCTGATTTTTTGAGCAAATCACCAAAAGTCTGTTCGAAAGTATAAAATTTTAAATTCGTATTTTTGATCATATTATTTATTTTGGCCAATCTGTTTTCTTAATAATGCGTAAATCTGTTCCGATACCTCCAGTTCTCTCTTCGGAGTTTTCGCGCTTTTCTTTGTGAAAGCCCTTAATACATACAATACCTCTTTTTCAATACAGAAAATTATTCGTCTTTTTCTTGAAATAAGCTCCTTGATCGGTCCTCTAAGAGTTTTTATATATGCTGATTCGAAATCGCCCTCCCTAATGGATTCAAGTTCGGTTGCGATTTTTAGCTGCTCATCTTCAGGGATTGAACGGATAAACACACTGACTTGGCTTAGAATTTGAAGTCCGAGTTTTTTCATGGGAGACAGCTATTATATTTACCAACTTCATCCGATGCAAGTATAGCAAAAAAGCTATATGAGTGTCAACCGACTGATGTTAATAAAATAAATTTCTCAGACTCTCGTTTCTTCCGTCCCATCTGTTTCAACCAACTCCTCGCCACCTGCTGACTTGATGTCGATCTTCCAGCCGGTCAACTTGGCCGCCAGGCGGACATTCTGACCACCTTTGCCGATAGCTAGAGACTGTTCATCTTCGGTGACGGTGACGATGGCTCGATGCTCTTTTTCATCCAATTCGAGGGAAACAACTTCGGCTGGGGAGAGAGCTTCTTCGATAAAGAGGGCCGGATCCTCATTCCATTCGACAATATCTATCTTTTCGCCGGAAAGCTCGCTGGTTACGGTCGAAACACGGACACCGCGCTGGCCGACCATGGAGCCGATAGGGTCAATATGGGGATCGTGGGAAATGACGGCCACTTTGGAGCGGGAACCGGCTTCACGGGCAATGTTCTTGATTTCAACCGTGCCGGAGGCGATTTCGGGAGTTTCGGTTTCAAAGAGTTTGGCCAGGAATTTGGGATGAGCCCGGGAAAGCTTGAGGACTATGCCTTTGGGACCTTCTTCGACGGCATAGAGATAGGCTCGGATACGGTCTCCGGTTTTCCAGCGCTCGCTCGGTATCTGTTCTTCGTAGGGAATAACTCCCATGGCCCGGCCCATATCTATATAGACAACGCCGCGCTCGACTCTTTCGACTGTGCCGGCGACTATTTCTCCCTCTTTCTGGCCGAATTCTCCCATAACCGAGACCTTCTCGGCTTCACGAATTTTCTGGATGATGATCTGTTTGGCGGTCTGGGCGGCAATCCGGCCGAAATCGGCTTTGTTTTCGAGGGGGAAGACTAGTTCATCACCAACAACGGCGTCGCGTTTGATCTTGCGAGCATCTTCGATGAGCATGTGTTGCTCGGGATTGAAGCGGATCTTGATATCTTCGAGGGCTGTATCCTTGAGATTTTCCTCCGGTTCCTCGTCGCCTTCCATGATGACCTGGTTTCGGTCAACGACGATCTTGACCTGCCAGAATTCAACCTGACCGGAGTTCTCGTCGAAGGAAGCCCGGACGATCTGGCCTTTTTTGCCGTATTCTTTTTTGTAAGCAGTGGCCAGGGACATGGCGATGGCTTCCAGGGTTTTTTCCTTGGGAATGCCACGCTCTTCTTCTAGTTGCTGGACGACCGAATTGATGACTTTGAGATCAAACATATATTTAGTTGTTATTAAGTTTTGTATTAAATTGTACCTTTTAACAAACGAGTCCGCCGGTGGGCGAACTACTGATAGGACTAATATAACATGGGTAGAGAATAAAAACAAGAGGAACATTTAGATAAAATTAAACCCCCTGCGTCTGTCGCAAGGGGTGAAAAGTAAAAAATATTTATTTAATTCTGTTCTTCAATATGGGTCGCTCACGACACCCCCTGGATCTAATAGCTCAACCAAGCCGTTTATAAGTCCCCTCATAGCTGTCTCTTAGCCCAGGATCCGACTCTGACCATATAAGTATAGCATATCTGTTATCTTTGTCAAGAGTAAGTAAAAAATGATAAAAACTTATACGAAAGTGATTGTTGTTAGGTTAAGAAATCTCCTCACACCCATCCCCAGTTTTTTCTGCATCATTTCTCAATATTTGTTACAATGTATCCAATACCCGTCGCATGTCCGTGATTTATTTTTGACTTTTGCCTTTTGAATTTTAACTTAACATCATGTTCGTCGAAGACACCCAACTTTACAAATTCATTCTCGATTCCGGTCTGGTGGCCAAGGATGACCTTGAAGCTGCCAAGAAGGAAAGTGAAAAGAAAAATAAGCGTTTAGGTGACATTCTGGTCACTTCGGGCAAAATCACTGCCGACAATCTGCGTCGGATGCAGGCTTATGTCCTAGGCATTCCATTTGTCGATCTCAAAGGCAAGAAATTGCCTTTTGACACGATATCGCTTATTCCAGAGCCGATCGCCCGTGGTCACAATATCGTCGCTTTCAAAAAAACCGATGTTTCTTTGGAAGTGGCCATGCTTGATGTCAACGATCTTTCGGCCATCGATTTCATCAAAAAGAAGGTTAATTTGAAGATCTTGCCTCGTCTGACCGATGCTGATTCGATCAAGGAAGTTCTGGTCCAGTACCAAAAGAGCCTCAAGGCCGAATTTGGAGACATTATTCAAAAGGAAACCGCTTCTATGAAGATGGTTTCTGAAGAAAAAGGAGAATCTTTGTCCGAAGCCGACTTGAAGAAGATTGCCGAAGATCTACCAGTTGTCCGGATTGTTGATACCTTGATCAAGCATGCCATTCTCCAAAACGCTTCCGATATTCATATCGAACCGATGGAGGAACAAGTTTTGGTCCGTTATCGTATCGACGGTCTTTTGCACGACGCCATGGTTCTCCCAAAACAGGCTGGACCTTCGGTCTCGGCTCGCATCAAAGTTTTGGCCAACCTTAAGCTCGATGAAAAACGTTTACCGCAGGACGGTCGCTTCAAGGTTGATATGAGTAGTGAAAAAGTCTCTTTCCGAGTTTCCGTCTTGCCGACTTATTACGGGGAAAAGACCGTTATGCGCCTTTTGCGCGAAAGCATATCTGGCTTCACTCTCGAGTATCTCAATTTTCATGGCGAAGGTTTGGAGAGGATACACAGGACATTGAACAAAACAACCGGAATGATCTTGATGACCGGTCCGACCGGTTCGGGAAAAACAACCACTCTTTACACGATGCTTGATATTCTGAATACTCCTGATGTGAATATTTCGACGATCGAGGACCCGATCGAGTATCAGATGGCCAGGATCAATCAGACCCAAGTCCGGCCGGAGATCGGTTTTTCCTTTGCCCAAGGTATCCGGACTTTGGTTCGCCAGGATCCGGACATTATCATGGTCGGTGAAATCCGAGACAATGAAACGGCCGCTTTGGCTGTCAATGCTTCCTTGACCGGTCACTTGGTCCTCTCGACTCTCCATACCAATTCAGCCGCCGGAGCTATGCCCAGACTTCTCGATATGCAAGTTGAGCCCTTTCTTTTGGTTTCGACTCTGGACATTGTCATCGGCCAGCGTCTGGTTCGCCGTCTGACTGATACCAAGCAGGAATATCGATTGACCAAAGACGAATTTAGCCAACTTGAAAAAGTCGTCGATCTAAACAGGGTACTCGAAGCCCTTAAGGCCGAAAAAATAGTCAAATCTTCCGACAATTGGGATAAAATTTCTTTTTGGAAGCCGGCGCCCAATAGTGAAGGAGACGGTTACAAGAGCCGGATTGGTATCCACGAAGTCCTGCAAATGTCGGAATCAATCAAGGATCTCATAATGAAAAATGCCACCTCTGGCCAACTTGAAGTCCAGGCCAAAAAAGAGGGAATGTTGACGATGATTGAAGACGGTATTTTCAAATGCGTTCAAGGTCTGACAACGATAGAAGAAGTTTTGCGAGTTATTTCGGAATAATGGAAAATGTAAATATCAAAATGGAAAATGACAATTTTAAATGTAAAATTTTCACCAATTTAATTTTCAATTTTTCATTGTCATTTTCCATTTTGATATTTGATTTTTAAATTAAACTGATGTCCCACTTTATTTTCAAAGCCAAAAAAACCTCGGGGGAAATCTATTCGGGCGAAAAGGATGCCGATGATCGCTACGAACTCTACAGACAGCTGCGCGAAAGTGGCGATGAAGTCGTCGAATATAAGGAAAAAAGGTCCGGAAGTGGCCTGCGTTTCAATGTGAATATCAGTTTGTTTGATCGGGTCAAAACTATCCAAAAAATTAATTTTGCCAGAAATTTGGGTTCGATGCTTGAGGCGGGACTTAGTCTCTCAAGGGCTTTGTCAGTTTTGGACAGACAGACCAAAAACAAAGCCTTCAAGAAAATCCTGACCAACTTGATCGGCGAAATAAATCGGGGCACGACCTTCGCTGACGCTTTGGCCAAACACAAAAAGGTCTTCCCGCCGATATTCGTGGCCATGGTTCATGCCGGAGAGCAATCCGGAACTTTGGCTGATTCTTTGAAGGTCATTGCCACCCAGATGGACAGCAGTTACACGCTCGATCGGCGGATCAGGGGAGCCCTCATGTATCCGGCGGTTATTTTGGTTGCCATGATAATCATTGCCATCCTCATGTTCATGTTTGTTGTTCCCACTCTACTCAAAACTTTCACGGAGTTGAATGTCAAACTGCCACTGACGACCAGAATCGTCCTTGGTATAAGCAATATTGTCCAGGAACAGGGTCTGCTGGTTATAGTAATCGTCCTTGTTCTCTCCGGTCTTATCGGCTGGTGGTCAAGGAAACTCTCCGGAAAAAGATTTTTCCACGCCCTTTTTCTAAAAATGCCCGTTATTGGATCCCTGGTTCAAGAAATAAACACGGCTAGAACGGCTAGAACTCTTTCCTCGCTGTTGAATTCCGGGGTTGATGTTATTGAGTCCGTCAATATTACGGCGGCGGTCGTCCAAAACGTCCATTTTCGATCAGTTTTGGAAAAAGCCTCGATCGCCATCAAAAAAGGCGAGCTAGTTTCAAAGACATTTAGCGAAAGCGGCAGGCTTTACCCGGTTTTCTTTGCAGAAATGTTGAGTGTCGGAGAAGAGACGGGTAAAACCGGGGAAATGCTTTCCGGTGTTGCCAAGTATTATGAAGAAGATGTTAGTCAGAGGACCAAGGACATGTCGACAATCATCGAACCGTTCTTGATCTTAGTCATCGGAGTGGCTGTGGGCTTTTTCGCTATTTCCATGATCCAACCGATGTATTCGCTGGTTGACGCGATCTGATTCTCGCATTTCTCCTCTGGAGGGAAAGTAAGGTACAATTACAATAAATACATATGCCAATTCGCCCCTTTCACAAGAACGATCGAGGCTTCACTCTAGTCGAAATTTTGGTCGGCACGGCCATTTTTGTGATTGTGGCCATAGCCGTCTACGGATCGTTTACCAGTCTGGTCCAGCTGGCCAATGGCAGTCAAGCTAGGACCTTGGCCGTTCATCTGGCCACAGAACAATTCGAAATCGTCCGGAACTTACCCTATGCCAATGTCGGTTTGACTGACGGTATCCCTCAAGGGGTTTTGTCGCGGGATCAAGTGGTTACCAGGGGAGGGGTGACTTTCAATGTCCATTTGACGGTCAGAAATATCAACCTTTCAGGTTCAGTGGTTCAGGCCAGCGACAAATTGATTGAAGTGGCGGTCAATTGCCCGGCCTGCCAAAAGTTCCAGCCGATAGTTTTGACTGGACAAATTTCTCCGGCCAATCTTCAGTCAGCCGGCAATGGAGGAGCGGTTGTTTCCCAGGTTTTCAACGGCAGTGGCGAACCGGTTCAGGGCGCAACCGTTTATTTACAGAGCGTGGCGACTTCTTCGGTCAGTAATACTGATATCACCAATAATGCCGGAATTCTGAACGTCATCGGCGTGCCTCCAGGAGTCAATATGTACAAAATAGTCGCCAGCAAGGCCGGTTACTCGACCGATCAGACTTATGCCTTGGGAAGTCCGGGCAATCCCAACCCGATCAAGCCCAATATAACCGTTCTGGATCAGGAGGTTTCCAGTGCCAGTTTTGCCATAGACAAATTGAGTTCCTTGCGTTTTTCGAGCGTTTCCCCGCTTTGCGTCCCGGTTGCCGATTTTGATTTCAATCTGGCCGGGGCCAAGCAAATCGGCTTCAATCTACCAAAATATTCACAGAATGTCTCGACAAACTCATCCGGAATACTAAATTTGAGCGATATGGAATGGGATACTTATACGATCACTCCGACCGATCTGACCCATGAAGTGGCCGGTATCAATCCTTTTAGTCCTTTTGCCTTGAATCCGGACAATTCGCAGAATGTCCAGCTAGTCGTGGTGCCAAAGAGTTCGAACAGTCTTATGGTTTCGGTCAGTGACAGTACGACGGGTCTGCCCCTGTCCGGTGTCTTGGTCGAATTGATCAAGCCCGGTTTCTCCGAATCAAAAATTACCGGTCAGGGTTATATTTCACAGACCGATTGGTCCGGCGGTCCTGGCCAAGATCTATTCGCTGATCCGGCCGGATATTTTGGCGATAACGGCCTGGTTGATGTCGCGACTTCATCCGGCAATATCGTCATGAAAGACATTTTTGGCTTCTATTCGGTGGCAACCGGCACTCTTGAATCTTCGACTTTCGATACTGGCACGACCAGCAACTACCACATCTTTTCCTGGAATCCTCTGAATCAGCCTTTGCTGGCCGGAAACAATAGCGTCAAGTTTCAGTTCGCGGCCAATGTCAGCCCCAGTTCGGCCTGGGATTATATCGGTCCGGATGGCACTGCGGATTCATACTACGATGTTCCCGACATGGCCATAAATGCCTTGAATAGTGGCAAGAGATTCGTCAGGTACAAAGCTTATTTGAGGACCGAAACAGCCACCGTTACGCCGATTGTTTCCGATGTCTCTTTTGCTTATACCTCTTCGTGTTTGCCGCCCGGCCAGGTTCTTTTTCAGGGTATTTCGACGGATACTCACAGTTTGAATGTTTCAAAGGCCGGTTATTCGAGTCAAACTATTGAAATTGCAATCAGTCCCGGTTGGCAAGAAAAGATTATTTCTCTTAGCGAAATATAATATGACAAGCCGTCAAAAAATAGTCCCGGGAAATATCGGCATGACCTTGGCCGAGGTACTGGTCGTCATAGCGCTTTTCGCGGTAATTATCGTGGCGGTCGGAGCTTTTGAAGCCAATATCTTTACCTATAACAGTCAAATCTCCGGCTCGTACCAAACATCCCAAAACTCCCAGGTCATTTTGAAAACCATGGCGGCCGAATTGCGCGAGATTTCTCCCAGCGTCAACGGTGCTTTTCCGATCGCCGTGGCCGGAAGCACGACCATTTCTTTCTTTTCTGACAAAGACAACGATGGTCTGTCCGAAAAAATAACCTACAGTCTGACCGGAACCGTTCTTTATCGGTCCGTCATCGTGCCCAGCGGCTGGCCACTTATTTATAACCCGTCCTTGCAATCAACCAGCACGCTTGGGACAAACATAATCAACGGCGCCGATTTGCCGATATTTGAATATTTTGACGCCAATTATACAGGTACCAGCTCTCCTTTGACCCAGCCGGTCTCGCCAGCCTTCGTCAAATTGATCCGGGTCAATCAAAAGATTGACCTTGATCCCAATCGTTCGCCGGTGCCGATCATATACACGGTGCAAATTAATCTTCGTAATTTAAAAACAAACCTATGAATAAAAAAGGCGATATTTTGGTTTCGGTCATCATCTTCGCGGCCATTGCCATCACGGTCATTATTGGTCTGACCAATTGGGGAGCGGCCGTCTTGAGCAATATCAGGAATGTGGCTGACAAGGAGCAGGCTTTCCAGATCGCCGAGGCCGGTCTGGACTATTATCGCTGGCATTTGGCCCAATCGCCGAATGATTACAATGACGGCACGACCACGCCCGGACCCTATATTCATCAGTTTAACGACAAGGACGGCAATCATCTCGGCCAATTTTCCTTGACGATTACGCCGCCTCTTCTCGGCTCGACTATCGTCAAAATAGTTTCGGTCGGGACATTGGCCACATCTTCCATTTCCAGGACTTTGGAAGCCAGAATGGCCATTATTTCTCTGGCCAAATACGCCGTGGTTTCGAACGATAACATGCGCTTTGGCGTTGGCACCGAGGTTTTTGGTCCCATTCAGGTGAACGGTGGTATTCGTTTTGACGGCGTTGCCCATAATTTAGTTTCAAGCGCTATGGCTCAATATAATGATACCGATCCAGATGATTGTAATATTGATCAGTCGTACGGTGTTCATACCTGTGTCGATCCTGACGATCCGTCACCGCCAACAGCTGTCCCTAATCGATCCGATGTCTTCGTTGCTGGTCGCCAATTTCCCGTGCCGGCGGTTGATTTTGCCGGCCTGACTGCCGGCTTGACCCAACTCCAGATTCTGGCCCAGCCGGCGGCTGGCGGCAAGGAATGGCTTTCATCGGGTAAAAAGGGTTACCATATTGTTTTTAAAGTGAATGGTTCAGTAACCGTGTACGATATTTACAAAGTTAACAGCACAGAGCCTCCTCCGACGACCGGGTCGCCAAATTGCGGAGCCGATAATGCGGCAACCCACCAGCTTCAATGGGGCACTTGGAGCATAAAAGGAAAGAATCCAAACGATTCTTTACAGCCAAACCAGACCCTAGTCGCTTCCAATCAGTTGATACCAGCCAATGGCGTTATTTTTGTCGACGACCATGTCTGGGTTGATGGACATATCCAAAACACTCGGGTAACAGTTGCCGCCGGGATTATAGGCAACACCGATCCGACCAAAAACGCCAATATCACCGTAAACAGCGACCTGACTTATTCGAATTATAATGGAACTGACGCAATCGGTCTTATAGCCCAGGGCAATATCAATGTCGGTATGTTGAGCGATGATAATCTGCAGATTGACGCCGCTTTGGTGGCGGAGAAAGGAAGAGCCGGACGATTTTATTACAACAATAACTGTACCAATTCATCGAGAGCCAGCATCACTCTAAACGGCATGATCGCGACATATATTCGTTACGGTTTCGCCTATACTGATAGTACCGGTTACAATACTCGCAATATCAATTATGACGCCAATCTTCTTTACGGACCGCCGCCTTCGTTCCCGCAGGCCACCAGCCAATACCAGGTCATTTCCTGGAAACAGATCTGACAGTCGCTTTTTCACGGTCTTCTGGTAAAATATGGAGGCTTGTACCCTAACGGCATAATGTCCCGGAGTGCGCCGAGGACGGGTAGCCAGCGATTAGCGCCCGCAGGCGACG
>CAYIFO010000006.1:0-26421 GCA_964362725.1 uncultured Candidatus Saccharibacteria bacterium | reverse complement strand
ATCCGGTCGGCTCTATCGTAATCCCGCTCATTACTTCTTTGGCTGGTTTTACCTTCGGCTGGGCCAAACCGGTTGAATACAATCCTTACAATCTCAAGAACAAAAGACAGGCAGAATTCTTGATCGCCGCCGCCGGACCTTTGTCCAATTTGACGATTGCCGTTATTTTCGGCTTGATCATTCGTTATGTTGCTTCCTCCGCCACGGCTCCGTTTATAGAGATTTGTTCCTACATTGTCATTATCAATATTGTTCTGGCTATATTCAACCTAGTCCCTTTGCCGCCCCTCGACGGCTCCAAACTTTTTCTGGCCTGGTTGCCAAATCAGTATGGTCAAATCCGTCTAACGCTTGAAAGATATGCTCCCGTTTTTGTCATTATTGCGATCTTCTTTCTTTGGAACCTCATCTCACCGATCGTACCCTTCCTGTTCAGGATTTTGACAGGAATTTGAAAATCTAAATACTTCTTTTTTTCAAGATAAAACGGTGGGAGTGCTGGTATATGGTTTCGCCACGGCCGTTTTTGGAGTAACCTTCGGTTGTCGTTTTGTCCATTATGTTTACCGGTAAACCGTCGATAAGCTTTAGAATTTCCTCGAATGTGAAGAAAGACATGCCTTCTTTTCCTATAAAGCCTGAATTGTGGCCGTAGAAAGTTATAAAAGTCGCACCATCTTTTTTGAGTCCTGTAATTATTCCAAAAAGAATTTTTTCAACTTCTCGCTTGTTTTCTATGAAGGGAAGGACATTATTGCAGATAATTAGAGAATATCTGCCTTGTTCTATTGGGTAATCGTTCAAATTTGCCAAAATGACATCTTTGTAATAATGCTCTTTATCGACTGAAATCACTTTGTAGCCCAATGATTTTAAATAATCCGAATCGACCCCTCTGCCACAGCCGAGATCTAAGGCATATTCAATAACTCCGTCTCTAACGGGCTTTATTAGACTGATATTTTCCATGTGTTTGATGTAATATCTTGGATTCATAAAGTAAGAGAAAGGGGATGATTTTGTCATCCCCCTGAATTAGTGGCCCAGATCACGATTTCAACCGTGGTCGTCGTGATCGGGTCCACTACCGTCGTTGCCGTCATCGCCACAGCAATCGCAATCGTCGCGGCAGACCGGCAGAATGAATACTTGGGATTTGGTCCCCGAGCCCATTCCGACGGGAGTTTCGCTAAACCGTTTCTTATTCATAGCCTTGATTCAAGAAAGGTTTCGTGTAACGAGCCACGCACTACAGAGTATGCGTCGGTTCTCCCTCATAGAGGTTTATAGGAAATTGTTTACTTGATCGTTTCCTCGTCTTCGACTTCTTGACCATCACCTTCAACATGACCTTCCGGCATAAAAAATCCTTATCGCGTTGTTTGGGGACAGAAAGCCTACTATGAATAGCGCTATCTATGATTAGCATAGCAAAGCCGGAAATAAAGTCAAGTCATCTTACTGTTGCGTTTTATCTTGCCATTTATGATAAAATACAATCATGTTTAAAAAGGTATCTATACTTTTGTTTTTGATGTTTGTCATCAATAGTCTTATAAGTGTCACTGAAGCCTCTGGAGTGCCGACTATTTTCAGTTATCAGGGAAGATTGACCAATGCGAGCGGTAGTTTGCTGGGCAGTTCCAGCGGAACGACTTACTATTTCAAATTCTCAATCTGGGATGTGGCCACCGAGGGAAATTCCGCCATCAATCGTCTTTGGCCTTCAACTGCTCCAACTGCGGTCGGCGCAACCGTTCGTTCCGGAGTTTTTAACGTCAATATAGGCGATACGGCCAGCGGTTATCCGGATGTCTTGGATTACGATTTCAATACCGATCAGGACATTTACCTCCAGGTGGAAGTCTCCTCTACTTTGGGTGGCTCCTACGAGACCCTTGATCCTAGACAAAGAATCAGTGCCACTCCCTTTGCCCGAATTTCCGGAGCGGTAAGCGGAACAAGCACGTCGTCTTTCGGCACCACCACGCCTTTTGGTTCCTCGGTGGTTTCGATTGAGGCGACCTCGACAAATTCTACCCCTTTGTCCATCCGCGGCATTGTCAGTCAATTGGCCAATCTCTTTCAAATTCAAAATTCGGCCGGAACCAGTCTTTTCATGGTTGACAATAGCGGCAATGTCGGAGTCGGCACATCAACCGCAACCAGGAAGTTCAATGTCTTGGGCGCGGCCAGTGCCGCTCAATTGCGAGTAAGCCAGGCCAGCAACGTCTACGGTGAATTTTATGTCGTTCCTGTTACCGGCGATATCCAGCTCTCTTCAACCGGGAAAAACATCAGGATGCAGGATGAGAATTTATGGGTCTGTTCCGGCGGCGCTTGTGATCCGAATACCCTGACTGATGACAGCGAGGGCAATATCGTTATTCAGACGGCGGTTATTTTTAACAATAAATTCAAGTTCAAGCTCAAGGAAAATGCCGGCGCCACGACGACAACGATTATGATAGATTCATTGGGTAATGAAGTTATGGAATTTGACGAGAGCCAGTAAAGGAAACCATGACCCTGCTCGATGAATTGAAGGTATTCGTAAAAAGCGTTTTGAATTGGATTTACACTTTTGTTGCTTTCTTGGTATTTTTCTTCTCCTTCGGGCCGAAGGAGATAACTGTTCTCGGGCATAATTACTTTTTACCCGTTCCGGCCACTGATTCTTTTTCCGTGCAGATTTTCAATATAATCAGACGTGATCTTCTGCCTCCGGGCGTGCAACTGGTGGTAACCGATCCGGTCAGCGCCTTTGTTTCCCAGATCCTGCTCTCGGCGCTTCTGGCCTTTTTTTTCACTATTCCTTTTTTTATATACAAGATCATCTTATATATCCAGCCGGCTCTTCTGCCTAGCGAAAAAAGAGCGGTTTTATTGGCCATATTACCGATGGTCGGCCTTTTTTTCGCCGGCGCCGCCTTTTCCTATTACTTTCTGATACCGACGACTTTCAAAACCCTTTATCCGTACGCCATTGCCATAGAAGCCATGCCTTTTTTTTCAATAAACGAATTCATCTACTATGTCGGCGGCCTGATGATCGCCGTGGGACTAATGTTTTTATTGCCGGTATTCATGGTCTTGTTGAGTGTTATGGGAATCATTCCGGCCGTATTTTGGCGGCGGAAGTGGCAATACGCGCTTTTGTTCTTTTTAGTCTTATCGGCTATAATTACTCCTGATGGAACGGGTATCACTATGATTACGCTGTTTCTTCCGCTCATGGCCCTTTACCTGACTGGAAGCATTTTTGCCAATAAATTGGCCAAAAGCGTATAATAGAGAGGTCGAATTAGCAAAATTAAACAAAACAATAACATGTTCGGATTAGGAGTTACGGAAATAGTAATAATTTTGGTGGTCGTAGCTGTTCTGTCTTACCTTTATTGGAGGAACAAAAAGAGCAAAATGTAGGCGAAGTGGATAGAAAATTAAACGCAATAAAAATATGTTTGGATTAGGATTTCCGGAGTTACTGATAATCTTGATAGTGCTGGCTGTTCTCTTTTTTGGTGGGGAAAAAATATCCGATCTGGCCAGGGGTTTGGGACGATTTACCGGAGAATTCAAGAAGGGCAAGGCCGAAATGGAAAAAGAGATACGGAAGGCCGAAAAAGAATTCAAATCCGGAAAAAAATAAAAGAGAAAGTGGACACAAGCAGAAGAAAATTTCTTAAAGTGATGATTATCGGCATCGGCACTTTTATTGCCGGGAAGGTTTTGGGTCCTCTTTTTTCGAAGTTCGCGGACAGCCCGTTTATCGCCCGGACCGATTTTAGGGATTTTCGGGTTGTTGAAGATAGTAAGATATTGTCGGTTTCGGATATTTCCGGAGAGGAGATTTTCCAAATTGACAAGGAAGCATAATCAAATTATATTTACAATAAGATGCGGGATAAAAGCCTTAATAATAAGTCTATGGCCGAAAAAATGGAATGCAAGCGACACAGGTGGATTCCGCTTTTGGGAATTGACAAGGAAAAGTCCATCCCGACTTCTCTTTTTACATGTCTGCAGTGCGGGGATCTGAAAGTGGGCACCCAGACCATCAAAATTTCCAGGTTTCGCCTAGACATGGGAGGTTTGCCGATCAACAATGTCGCGGCCATAAATCTGACCAATGTGCCACCCACTGATGTTCCCATGGCTTCCGGATTGATCATAACGGCAACCGTTACCACCAATGCTCAAGGGATCGGAGCGCCCCTGTTCATGGATGTCAGCGGCGGATTGAACACGGCCAGCGCCAATTCAAGCGCGACTTGTCCATGCGTGGCCTTGGCGGTCGAGGCCGGGACGGGTAGCAAGAAAGTTCTTCTTCATGGTATTCTACGAGTAGGTAGTTGGACGAAGGGTCCGGGAACCACCGGCCTGCTTTATGTGTCCAAGACGACGGGAACATTGACTCAAACTCCGATTACCGATATTGAAAATGACCCGCCCGCCACAGACAAAGTCATTCAACCGGTAGGGTGGGCTCTAAGCGACGGCTACATTTACTTTTCCCCGTCAATGATCTACCTGACTCACGTTTAGACCACAAATTACGGGAGAAAACAATTCCTAGACACTGGCTGTTTATGCTAACCTTTTTCGTATAAAAACATGCTGTCAATAGTAATACCGAGTAGAAAAGAGAGATTTCTCAATCAGACGATACAGGATGTTCTGAACAATGCCACTGGGGAGATTGAAGTTTTCCCGGTTTTGGACGCGTATACGCTGACTCCAGACGAAATTATCAAGGATCCCAGGGTTCATTATCTCCATCTTGAACCTGACGGCTACAATACAATGCAAAAAAGGCAAGGTATAAATATGGCCGTCTCTCTCGCCAAAGGCGAATATGTGATGTCGCTTGATGCTCATTGCATGGTTGCCAAGGGGTTTGACGAGATCCTGGCCAAGGATTGTGAGGATAACTGGATAGTGATTCCCAGAAGGTATAAGCTGGAACCCGTAAGCTGGACCACCAGAACAGATGTTCCAGCCATTGACTACGAGTACTGGATGTTTGATGCTTACAACAAACATTATTTGAAGCCGTATCATTGGACCAGGCCGGGACGCGAAAATATCATGATAGACGATACCCTGACTTTTCAAGGTTCCTGCTGGTTTATGAAGAAATCCTATTATCAAAAAATGGGCTTCATGAAAATAGAAGGATATACCGGCTGGGGTCAGGAAGATGTCGAATTGGCCATGGAAACTCATACCACCGGCGGCCGGGTGGTGGTAAACAAAAATACCTGGTATGCCCATCTTTTTAAGGGCAAGACTTTTGGCAGAATGTATGAAGCCAACAACCTGCAACACCAAAGATCTCGTGATTACACTTATGATTATTGGTGTGTTCGGCGCAAGGATGATTTTATGAATGTACTTCAAAGATTTGCTCCCATACCAAACTGGCCACTATGACGGATAAAACAATAATATATTACACGGGCAACAGGGAAGAGGAGAAATTTGAGGAAAAAATACGGCGGGGAATTTTGGACGCCTGCGGTGGTTTGCCGATTATCTCTGTCTCCCAGAAACCAATGGACTTCGGAATGAATATTTGCGTTGGAGACGTCGGACAAAGTTATCTGAACGCCTTCAGACAGTTGCTCATGGGTTGCGAGGCGGCTACCACGCCGTTTGTCGTGATGGCAGAGTCCGATTGTCTGTACCCCAAATCAGGGTATTTTGATTTCAACCCGACCGACCCCAACCTTATTTACAGTTGGGATAATGTGTGGATAATGTGGAAGAGGGAGGGATACGACAGGTTTTACCGAAAGGAACAAACCCATGGCAGTATGATCTACGGCCGGGAATTCCTGATCAATCTGTTAAAAGAGTCGTTCAGGGGATTGCCGGTCTGGAGCCGGGAGAAAATGGGATTTCCTTTTTACCGGCCGGAGCATAAGTTCGAATATTTTCATGGAGAAGATCCCATTATAAACATAATAACCGGAGCCAACGGCAGAAAAAGCACCGTTTTGATGAAAGTCAGACCGAGGAACAGTCTTCCTTATTGGGGGTCCGCCGTAGATTTAAAGAATAAATTATTTTATGAATAACACTCTAAAATTCATCCAGGATCGGTATCAGATCAGTTTCGACCAGGAAATGCCAATCAAGTTGAATTCGGACAGGCTTAAGGAAATGCCAAAATTATTCAGGAAACTGGGTTTCAAAATCGGGGCGGAAATCGGGGTGAAAAATGGCCGATATTCCAAAGTCCTGCACCGGAACATACCTGGTCTGAAGCTTTATTGCGTGGATCCCTGGCTGGCCTATGATGGCTATGTTGAACAGAATAATGAAGAGGGCCAGGTCATCTTGAACGAATGTTTTGAAGATGCAAAAACAAGACTGACTCCTTATAACTGTCAATTCATCAAAGCTTTTTCAGTCGATGCCGCCAAACTGATAAAAGATGAATCGTTGGATTTTGTGTTTATAGATGCCAATCACAGTTTTGAATATGTCATTGCCGATATCGCCGAGTGGAGCAAAAAAGTCAGACCCGGCGGGATAGTGTCCGGCCATGATTTTTGGAACAGTGAAGATACTCCGGCCAGACATCTCTATTTGAAAAATCCGACTCCCGTGGAAAAAATGCGTTTGTGCCAGGTCAAGGATGCTGTTTTGGCCTGGACCAAGACGAATAAGATCAAACCCTGGTTTGTGACGGGATTGGACGATTGTTCCAGCTGGTTCTGGGTAAAATAACAATATGAAGCTGGCCATCATCTCGGCAAATTTGGGCAATTTTGAACCGGAAACGGAATGGGTCGCCCAGACTATTCCGGGAGTGGAGATAACGGTTCGGAGATTTGATGACAAGTCTTTTCCGCCCAGAATAACCATGAGCCCCAGGCTCCAGGCTCGGATACCGAAAATGTTTGGCTGGGAAATGGTCAAGGATTTTGACTGCTATCTTTGGGTCGATTCCTCCCGCGGTCTTCTGCGCGAGGATGCTGCCAGATGGTTTTACAACCAGGCCGGAGGAGTGGATCTGGTGCTGTTCAAGCACCCCCACAGGAGGACCGTTAGGGCGGAAGCCGAATTTATCCGCGAGAGGCTGGATGAAAAGAAGCATCGGAGAGATTATATCCGCCAGCGCTACAAGGGAGAGCTGATCGACGAACAATTGGCGGCAATCGATGAAAATTATGTTGACGATTGTCTGTATGCTTCTACAGCTTTCTTCTATTGGAATACCCCTAGGGTTAGGGAAATGCTTCGCGACTGGTGGTTCCACACTTCCCGCTATCATGCCGTTGACCAGCTGGCCCTGCCTTATTTGGTCTGGAAGCATAAATGTTTCGTCAAAGTCTTGAATGAAGACGTTTATAACTGCCAATATATACCAATAGTCAGAAAATAGTATGATAATCGACTGCTTCATGTTTTTTAACGAGCTTGATCTTTTGGAAGTGAGGTTGCATTCACTGGCGCCTTATGTTCATAAATTCGTCCTAGTGGAAAGTCCTGTGACTCATTCCGGCAATTCAAAACCCTTGTTCTTTGAGGATAATAAGGATAGATTCAAAGGTTTCAATATCACACACCTCATCTTCAGGCCGACTAATGAGACGGTATGGCAAAAGGAAATCGGTCAGAGAGGGTATTTGCTGAAAGGGCTTACGGACGCGGGACCGGAAGATGTAATTCTGGTATCGGATATCGATGAAATTCCTGATTTGACGCGATACCAAGGAATGGAAGGCATGTTCGTCCATGACCTGTATTACTACTACTTCAATTGTTTTACGGGGGATAAAATCAAGGGCACGGTCGCCGTGAAAAAGAAAAATATCTCAAATTTAAATCTGGACACCAAACACATCAGACATTACAGGAATGGAATAAGAAACATTGTGGGTGGCGGTTGGCATTTTTCTTCCCTGGGTTCCGCGGAACAGATCAAATATAAAATCGAATCCGTTGCTCATCAGGAATTCAATAAACCCGAATATAAAGACGCCGTTCAAGAAAACAGAAAAAATCTGATAAATCCCTATTTTCCAAAAAGAAAAAGATTTTCCATTCAAATGCCTTCCGGTCCAGAATGGTTATTGCGGAACAGGGGAGGGTACCCGGATTTATGGACTTAAAAATGACAAAAGGAATTTTATATTATACAGATAATAGGTGCGACGAAAACGTCTGGAGGGCCGTTCAGAGACGGCTGGAATCAATCGGCTTGCCGATAATTTCAGTATCCCTTAAACCGATAAATTTTGGGAAAAATATCGTTTTTGACGGGGAAAGAAGCCGGCTTACCATGTTCAAGCAAATATTGGCCGGTTTGGAAAACGGCAAGTCGGATATAGTCTTTTTCGCGGAACATGATGTTTTGTACCATCCTTCCCATTTTGAATTCATGCCATCCGGAAAAGACAAGTTTTATTATAACGAAAACCGGTGGAGGGTGGACTTGAAAACGGGACAGGCGCTGTTTTATTACTGTCCCTCCACCAGCGGATTGTGCGCTTACAGGGACTTGCTTGTCACATATTATCGCGGCCGAATAGCCAGGATTGAAAAAGAAGGATATGATCATAAAGAAGGGTACGAGCCCGGATTGAAAACCGGCGCTTTGGAAACCTGGATATCCGAATATCCCAATATAGACGTGAGACACGGACGCAATCTGACCCAAAGCCGATGGAAGCAGGAAGATTTCAAAGACAAAAATACCTGTCTGGGCTGGAAAATGGCGAATGAAGTTCCGGGCTGGGGGGTGACTAAAGGCCGATTTAGGGATATTTTAAAAGAAATAAAATGAATAAAAACATACCATCATATTTCCAGAAGGCACCTTCGACGCATAACGCCCTGCTCCTCAAAATCCTCGATAAGAGCGAAGGTGATGTTCTAGAGCTTGGTTCGGGTATATTCAGTACCCCGCTTCTTCATTGGTATTGCAAAAATAAGGGGAGGAGATTGATTACTTACGAGGATGATCCCGATTGGTTCTTCTATTCCAAAAGATTTCAAAGTGATTTCCATTCAATAAGATTGGTGAAAGATTGGAACGAAGTGAGTGTTGCAAAACACGCCGGCCTGATATTCATTGACCATGCCGGGAAAAAGAAAGGCAGTAACATGCTCGGTTCGCAAAGGGGAGCCGATGCCATCCGCTTGAAGGATTCGGCGGATTACATAGTGATGCACGATACCGATCCTCAATATAACGCCATCTACGGTTACGACGAAGTCTGGGAACATTTTAAATACAGATTTGACTGGACGGAATGTAGGCCGTGGACTTCGGTTGTCAGTAATTTTAAAGAATTATAATATAAAATATATTCATGGATGATCTAACCATAATATACTATTCGGCCAATACCATAAGCGACTGGTTTTACCAAAAGACCAAGGAAGCTCTTCTAAAAGCCGCCGGCAAGACGCCGATCATAAGCGTCTCGCACAAGCCGATGGACTTGGGGAAAAACATCTGCGTAGGGAATATCGGACAATCCAATTTCAACATCTACAAACAATTGCTGATCGGAGCCAAAGAAACCGATACCGAATACATAGCGACGGCGGAAGACGACACTCTGTACCACGAAAGCCATTTCAAGTACAGACCCCCCAAAGACTGCTTCGGATATAACATGAACAGGTGGTCTCTTTTCACCTGGTCACAGCCGCCCATATTTTCCAACAGGGGCCGAATGACGCTGAACACTTTGATAGCGCCGAGAAAGCTCTTGATCGAGGCGGCCGAGGAGAGATTCAGGCGCTATCCGAAAGACGAAATGATCCCGCTCAAATTTTGGGGTGAGTTCGGCCGATACGAGAAATATCTGGGAGTCACGGTCCGGGCGACGCAGCAATTTGAGTCAGAGATACCGGTCATCATGTTTTCCCACCCGGAAAGCTTGAATTACCAACAGCAAGGGGAAAGGAAAAGATTGGGGGAAGAAAGGCTTTACTCCCTGCCTTACTGGGGTAAAGCCAGCGAGATCGTCAAGTTTTATCAGTGAATTTTATTCTACTCCAGCAGGATGAAGTACGATTTATCGATTTTAATACCGGCCAAAAATGAAGAATTCCTCAAAAAAACCATTGAGGATATTTTGAGCAATATTGAAGGCAAGACCGAAGTAATTGCCGTACTGGACGGTTATGAGACAAAAATGCCGATATTGCCGGACGACTCCCGGGTTACGGCCATAATCAACCGCGAAGGAAAGGGACAGAGAGTGGCTACCAATCAGGCCTGCGATCTTTCCGGAGCCAAGTATGTGATGAAATGCGACGCCCATTGCGCTTTCGACAAAGGCTTTGACCTGAAAATGATGGCGGAAATGCGCGATGACTGGACCATGATACCGGTTATGCGCAATCTACATGTTTTCGACTGGGTCTGTCCGGAGGGGCACCGCCGCTATCAAAGTCCAAGCGGGGTATGTACGATCTGTGGCAAACCGACAACCAAAGACGTAGTTTGGATAGCCAAAACCAATCCCCAAAGCACCGCCTATTGTTTTGACCAGGAACCGCATTTCCAGTATTTCAGGGAATTTCGCGAAAGATCGGAATACATAAAAGATTTGGAAGAAACAAAACTGACCGAGTCGATGTCGATTCAGGGTTCATGTTTTATGATAAGCCGTGACAAGTACCGAGAACTGAACATATCGGATGAATCGTTCGGTTCATGGGGCTCGCAGGGTATAGAAGTGGCCTGCAAAACCTGGCTCTCCGGGGGCCGGGTGGTCATCAACCACAAGACCTGGTACGCCCATATGTTCAGGACCCAGGGAGGAGATTTTGGGTTTCCTTATGAAAACCCCGGCAAAAAAGTGGAACAAGCCAAAAAAACCGCCCGGGAACTTTTTTTTGACAATAAATGGGAAAAGCAGATCAGACCCCTTTCCTGGCTTCTGGAAAAATTTTGGCCGGTGCCGGGCTGGACGGAAGAAGCCAGAGCCAAAATAAAATCCTGGCCTCTGCCGGATCCAAAAAAGAACATCAAACCGGCCGAGTCTTAATATTGTATAATACATGGATACGCATAAGTTTCCGCGCCGATTTTTCACGCGGATATAAGTTTTGAATATAGAAGAGAGTATGAAATACTGGGAATCAAGCCAATAAACCCATGCCCCTAAAGCGGATAAAAGGAATATCAAAATTAAACGCGACTACCTATAAGTTTCAGATAGGCAAGGATTCGTATGACGACGACGTGATCGTTGGCGGTCCGGATCCTTCGATATTCAAACCACAAGTCCAGATGAGCCGCTGGAAATGGGGAAGATCGCCAGCCAATATTTTCGTCGAACTCAAGTACAAACAGGGTATTGCCGGAACCCATGGAAGATCCAGTCAGAAAGTCCGCTTTGAGACGGATGAATTTGATTACGACGTCTATGCCAAAGAGGCGTCTGAAATCCCGGGAATGCCACTCGATGAAAGAGGAGGGATTGAGTTTGAGCTTATTTTAAAGAAAAAGCCGGCTACCAATGTTTTCGAGTGGAAAGTAGACGCGCCGGACTTGCGGTGGTTTTATCAGCCGGCTCTTACCCAGGCGGAAATTGACGACGGTTGCTCCCGGCCGGAAAATATCGTCGGTTCATACGCGGTTTACCACGCCACGAGATCTGATGCCCACAAAGACCCACTGGCTACTCCGCGCAGTATAGGCATTTTGGGAATGAAATCAAAAGCCTTCCATGTCTATCGGCCCAAAATAACGGACGCGAACGGAGCGGAAATATGGGGAGAACTTTCGTACAAAAATGGCATCCTTTCTGTGACGGTGCCTCAAAATTTTCTCGATGAGGCGGTCTATCCGGTAAGTATAGATCCGACATTTGGGGATGCCACAACTGGAGCATCTAGTCAATCTGCTGCTGTAAACGACGCCTTGATTGCAAATTACAATCTTTCCATTAACGGAGATGTATCTAAGATTAGTTACTATATTCTTTCTGAATCAAATGATAACACAAAGGGGCTAATTTATGCCGATGGCGGATCTGATCCAGGAGCTTTTAATGCTTCTGGTGATGTTCAACTTGTAAATACCGCGCCAGGCTGGTATGACAGCGCTGTGGTTAGTTCTCTTACTGCGGGAAACTGGTACATTGGGCTTGTCTGTGCGAGCTCCGGCATAGGCGTAGCTTATGACGCCGGCACAGTCCAGGCAAGATTGGATGCTGGACATGACTATACGACTCCCTCCAATGAAAACCCCTGGAATGCGGCCGGAGATACGGCGACCACAGATCGCTCATATTCCATATACGCTACATATACGGCCGCGGCCGTGCCTTCTGATAGTCCTTCAGTTTCTCCTTCAATCTCGCCGTCCATCAGCCCTTCTGTGTCCCCATCAATTTCTCCCTCAATCTCGCCTTCAACTTCACCATCTCCGTCTCTTTCTCCCTCTGCTAGTCCTTCCGTTTCGCCCTCAATATCTCCAAGCGTCAGTCCATCCGAATCACCTAGTATTTCGCCGTCAATCTCACCTTCAGCTTCACCGTCCCCATCTATTTCGCCATCTATTTCTCCCAGCATTTCGCCATCGGTTTCGCCATCCGTCAGTCCGTCGGAATCGCCGAGTATTTCTCCGTCAGCCAGTCCTTCTCCGAGCGTCAGTCCATCAGAATCGCCAAGCATTTCGCCTTCGATCTCTCCAAGCATTTCGCCATCAGTTTCTCCCTCCGAAAGCCCCTCGGTCTCGCCCTCAATATCACCTTCAGCATCTCCTTCACCCTCACTTTCACCGTCGGTCAGTCCGTCCGAATCACCCAGTATTTCTCCGTCCGTCAGCCCTTCCGTTTCTCCGTCTGAATCGCCGAGTATTTCACCGTCTGTTTCTCCTAGTGTTTCCCCGAGTCCAAGTTTATCACCGTCAGTCAGTCCCTCCGTTTCTCCTTCAGAATCTCCCTCGATCTCTCCAAGCGTCTCGCCATCTGTTTCCCCAAGTATTTCGCCCTCGATCTCTCCGAGTGCTTCTCCGAGCCCATCCCTAAGCCCGAGTATTTCACCGTCTGAATCTCCCTCGATCTCTCCGTCCGTCAGTCCTTCGGTTTCTCCTTCAGAATCACCGAGTATTTCTCCATCTGTTTCTCCCAGCGTTTCTCCAAGCCCGAGTCTATCACCATCAGTTAGTCCTTCTATTTCTCCTTCAGAATCTCCCTCAACTTCGCCAAGCATTAGTCCATCTGAATCACCCAGTATTTCTCCGTCAGTTTCTCCCAGCGTCTCGCCCTCGCCATCGCTTTCACCCTCAATATCACCAAGCATTTCGCCCTCTGTTTCTCCCAGCGTCTCGCCCTCGATTTCGCCGTCCGAAAGCCCTTCCGTCTCTCCGTCAATATCTCCCAGTGCTTCTCCCAGCCCAAGCCTATCACCTTCAATCAGTCCCTCTGTTTCTCCGTCAGAATCCCCTTCAGTCTCTCCCAGCGTCAGTCCGTCCGAAAGCCCCTCGGTTTCTCCTTCAATTTCACCTTCTACATCTCCTTCACCATCACTTTCGCCTTCTGTTAGTCCATCCGAATCGCCCAGTATTTCTCCGTCAGTCAGTCCCTCCGTTTCTCCTTCAGAATCGCCGAGTATTTCACCGTCTGTTTCTCCTAGTGTTTCCCCGAGTCCAAGTTTATCACCGTCAGTCAGTCCCTCCGTTTCTCCTTCAGAATCTCCCTCGATCTCTCCAAGCGTCTCGCCATCTGTTTCTCCCAGTATTTCGCCCTCGATCTCTCCGAGTGCTTCTCCGAGCCCAAGTCTATCACCGTCAGTCAGTCCCTCTGTTTCTCCTTCAGAATCTCCTTCAGTGTCACCAAGCGAGAGTCCATCTGAATCACCCAGTATTTCACCGTCTGTTTCTCCTAGTGTTTCCCCGAGTCCAAGCCTATCACCATCAATCAGTCCATCTATTTCACCTTCGGAATCGCCCTCGATTTCGCCGAGTATTTCGCCATCTACTTCTCCAAGTATTTCGCCCTCGATCTCTCCGAGTGCTTCTCCGAGTCCATCGCTAAGCCCGAGTATTTCACCGTCCGAATCTCCCTCGGTTTCTCCGTCCGTCAGCCCTTCCGTTTCTCCGTCAGAATCACCGAGTATTTCACCGTCAATCTCACCTTCAGCTTCACCGTCCCCATCTGTTTCACCGTCTACTTCTCCCAGCGAGAGTCCGTCGATATCACCCAGCCTGTCCCCATCAATCTCACCTTCAGCTTCACCGTCCCCATCTGTTTCGCCTTCAGAATCACCGAGCGTCTCGCCTTCGAACTCTCCTAGTGTCTCACCCTCGATTTCGCCGTCCGAAAGCCCCTCGGTTTCTCCTTCAATTTCACCTTCTACATCTCCTTCACCATCACTTTCGCCTTCTGTTAGTCCATCCGAATCGCCCAGTATTTCTCCGTCAGTCAGTCCGTCTGAATCCCCATCAATTTCACCGTCCGTCAGCCCTTCCATTTCTCCGTCAACTTCTCCTTCTCCCTCTCTAAGTCCAAGCGAAAGCCCTTCTCTTTCTCCGTCAGTCAGCCCATCAGTCTCACCCTCTGTTTCCCCGAGTGCTTCACCAAGCCCGAGTCTGTCACCGTCAGTTAGCTCCTCGATTTCACCATCAATCTCACCTTCAACTTCACCGTCCCCGTCACTTTCACCCTCGGTCAGTCCGTCCGAATCCCCGAGTATTTCGCCATCCGTCAGTCCTTCACCTTCTCTTTCACCCTCGGTCAGCCCGTCTGAATCCCCGAGCCTCTCACCATCGGAATCTCCCAGTCCAAGCATTTCTCCCTCTTTAAGCCCCTCGATTTCAGTATCGGAATCTCCCTCGGTCTCGCCGAGCGTCAGTCCGTCCGAAAGCCCCTCGGTTTCTCCTTCAATTTCACCTTCTACATCTCCTTCACCATCACTTTCGCCTTCTGTTAGTCCATCCGAATCGCCCAGTATTTCTCCGTCAGTCAGTCCGTCTGAATCCCCATCAATTTCACCGTCCGTCAGCCCTTCCATTTCTCCGTCAACTTCTCCTTCTCCCTCTCTAAGTCCAAGCGAAAGCCCTTCTCTTTCTCCGTCAGTCAGCTCGTCCGTATCACCCAGCCTATCCCCGTCAATCTCTCCGAGTACAAGCGAAAGCACCAGTCCCTCGCCCTCAATCTCTCCCTCCTCATCTCCATCAGTAAGCCCCTCTCTTTCCCCAAGCATTTCAGCTTCGGTGAGCTCGTCTCTAAGCCCCTCAATTTCGCCATCGGAGAGCCCATCGGCCAGTCCCTCGCCCTCAATCTCTCCCTCCTCATCTCCGTCAGAGAGCCCCTCTCTTTCACCAAGTATTTCACCTTCCACTAGTCTCTCTCAAAGCCCTTCAATTTCTCCCAGTATTAGTCCATCGCCGTCTCTTAGTCCCAGTATTTCTCCGTCCAGCAGTCCTTCAATCTCGCCGTCAATCTCGCCGTCAGAATCTCCTAGCGCGAGCCCATCCGTGAGCGAATCCACTTCTCCCTCGCCTTCGCTAAGCCCTTCATTATCTCCTTCAGTTTCGCCATCCCCGTCCCTAAGTCCCTCCCTTTCTCCGTCGGAAAGTCCCTCGACTTCTCCTTCTCCGTCGGAAAGTCCCTCGCGTAGCCCTTCAATCAGTCCCTCATCAAGCATCAGTCCGTCGATATCCGAATCAAGCTCGCCAAGCCCCTCAATAGCCGCCGCTTCCATAAAAACTATCAACGAACTCGGTGAAGCGTCAATAAAAACAGTCAATGGACTACCGAGAGGATCGATAAAAAGCATAAACGGAACATGGTGGAGCGTCTGACATTGCCTGATAGTTTGTAATTTACTATAATTAAGGCATGTATCGGAAGATTATCCACTTTGTAAAATACAATAACGCTTTCACTATTATCTTTGTCACCTGCTTTTTCGGTTTCGGCATAACTTACGCCGCCAGTCCGACCGTGCGCGAGAGCGTTTATGCCAGCGAACAGGCCGTGGTTTCCATTGACAACAGTCTGATTGTTTCGGCTGATCTTGATAATTTCAATTTCAATTTGAGGATAAATTCGATCACCGATGACGCCAAAAATTATTATGTCGTTTATACCTATCAGACGCTGGCGATTGAAGACGGTTTTTGGCGGGAAAAAGAAATAGAGAAGACCTTGACAGTCAGCAAGGAAGCGCTGGGCGACAAGGATCTGGGTCTTTATGTAGCCAGGGAATTGGGGGAAAACATCAATTACGAATTATCCTACTTGAAAAGAGTCAAGAAATTGGAGAAAGAAAATGGAGAATCTCGGAAAGTGGTCACCACGGAATATTCCGGTCTGATCGGGAAATTACTGGATCCCAAGGAACAAGTCATAGAGGGTTATAATCCGGTTATTCCAGAACCGGTGCCGGAGGTGGCTACTACCGCGGAGACAAATCCGGCGGCAGTCATAGTCTCCATCCCTCATCCGAAACCGTCGCAAACTGCCACTCCTACTCCGACCCCGACTTCTGCTTCAACCCCGACCACGACTTCACAACAAACGGAATCAACGTCAGAAGATATTGTCAATGAACAGCTAGTGCAGGATGTAGTGGAGCAACTTTTACAGGATAATTCAAGTTCAACTCCGGTAACTACTTTAGCCACTACTTCGCTTGTGGCCACAGAAGCCAGCTCCACGCCAGAGACGGTTTCGGAACCGGTAATTGAAGCTAGCTCCACGCCGGAAACAACTTCAGAATCAGTCGCTAGTACAACGGAAGTCACACCTCCTCCAGCCACTGTTCCGGAATCGGTAATTGAAGCCAGCTCCACTCCGGAGATGATTTCAGAACCGACTCCAGCTATACCAGATGTTGCGCCTCCTCCAGCTACTGTTCCTGAACCGGTCACGCAAGATACTTCCACGCCAGAGACGGTTTCAGAACCGACACAATAAATGAAAAAAATTGTTTACCTGTTGTTTGTTTTCACACTGATTTTTGGCGCTAGATCCGTTTACGCCGACGAATACACTTCGGCCGGTTACAAAGTGCTTGACCCGGTAATGAATGCCGGTGGCTACGGATCATCGGACAGTTATAAATTATTCGGCGTAATGTCTCAAATATCTATAGGCACAAGTACTTCGCTTTCTTTCGGAAACAATGCCGGTTTTCTCTATTTTCCTTTTGCTTCATCCCCGGTAGTTTCAACGACAGCTGGCAACGGTCAGGCAATTCTTTCCTGGTCTCCTTCCACCGGTTATTTGGGTTGGACCGCTTCGAGTTACAGTATTGCCCAATCGACCGTTACCGGCGGCCCATACTCTTACGCTAACGGTCTTACTTCTCCCGCCACCAGAACCAGCCTTTCCAATGGCACCGTCTATTACTTCGTGGTAGTGGCCAAAGACGCTTTTGGAAACGCCATTGCCAGTTCCACCGAAGTATCAGCCACACCTGTCGGTGGAAGCGGTGGTAATGAAACCGGGGGCAGTACAGGTGGAAGCAGTACGGGTGGAGGTGGGGGTTCCTCTTCCGTAACGACGGGGGCGATTTTCAACGGCCGAGCCTATCCCAAAACCACAGTTACTCTCCTCAAAGACGCTCAAGTGGTAGCCACCACGGTTGCCGGGGCTGACGCCAATTTTCAAATTGCTTTGTCCGATATAACCGGAGGCAATTATATCTTTAGTCTATATTCCGAAGATAAAAACGGCAACAGATCTTCTTCTTTAACTTTCCCGGTGAGCATAACTTCCGGAGCTACCACCAAAATAGGCGGCATATTCCTGGCGCCGACAATTGCGGTTGACAAGAGTGAAGTAAAAAAGGGGGATAATATAGCCATTTTCGGCCAATCCGCGCCGATGTCGGACATCGTCATATCAATCAACTCCGATGAGGAGATTTTTGTCAAAGCGGCTTCCGACGCGACTGGGGTCTATTTGTACAATTTTGACACGGCGCGATTGGAAATGGGAGATCATAACACCCGGTCAAAAGCGGCCTTTAAAGAAGAAATAAGCCCGTTCAGCAAAACAGCTGGTTTCAAGGTGGGCACCAAAAATGTCCTGGCTCTGGCTCGATCCGCCACTTGTTCCAAAAAAGGCGATCTCAACGACGATTGTCGCGTCAATCTGGTGGACTTTTCCATTGCCGCCTTTTGGTACAAAAAACCGTTGAGCGCTACATTTAAGCCTAAAGAAAAAGATCGTCTGAACATTGATGGCAAGATTGACTTGGTCGATTTTAGCATCATGGCATATTATTGGACAGGCTAACATGAAAAAATTCACATTATTTTTTTGTGTTTCATATCTCGCGTTTATCATTCCGGTTTTTGGCGCGGAGATCTTCCTGGAATTGAAATCTTCAGAACTGGCGCGAGATCAGGAATTTTTAATAAACGCTTTTCTGGATACCGATGGAGAATATCTGAACGCGATTGAAGGCAGGTTGACGTATCCGGCCGATCTTTTGGAAATAAAGGATGTAAGAAATGGCAATTCCGCGGTCAATTTTTGGATCGAGAAACCGAACGGTTCTCAACCGGGTACTATATCATTTTCCGGCATAACTCCTGGGGGATTGTTCGGCGATAAGAACGCGCTGTTTGAGGTGGTGTTTAGCGCCGGCAAAATCGGATCGGGGTCGATAAGTTTCGACGGGATAAAAATTTTAAAAAATGACGGGGAAGGGACGGTGGCCGATGTCAAAATTAGCAGTTCCCGATTTGCGATTTCCGAACAGGCTCCAGAATCGGGAAGTCAAGTTTCAGAAATAAGGGATACGGAAATTCCGGAAAGCTTCAGCCCGGTCATCGGTCGCGACCCTGAAATATTCGACGGAAAATATTTCCTGGCGTTTACTGCCCAAGACAAAGGGTCGGGAATAAATCATTATGAAGTACGGGAAGGTCTTTGGGGGGAATATGTTTCCGCCACGAGCCCTTATATTCTGGAAAATCAGTCGTTAAACAGAAAAATTTATGTGAAAGCAATTGATGAAGCCGGAAATGAAAGAATAGTGACATTCATACCGGACCAATGGAAGTTGTATCGGAAATACATTTTATTGGGTATAATACTAGTAGCGTTTATTGCTTCTGTTTTTGCCGTTGGAAAATTGTACCACAAAAAATATGTTCAAAACTTATAAAATATCCACATTCTTTTTGTTTTTTACTTTTTTGCCGCTTTATGTCTCCGCCGCCACGCTTTCCGTCAGTCCGCAAAGCGGCACTTTTGAAGTTGGCGACAAAGTCACGGTCAGGATCAATGTATCAAGCAGTGAACCGGTCAACGCGATTTCCGGAGAAATCGCTTTTCCGACATCCATATTGAATGTCGAGTCCGTTTCCAAGTCAGGTTCAATTCTCAATTTCTGGGTCAGTGAACCGAATTTTTCGCAGGGCGCCGGCACTCTCCGGTTTGAGGGAGTGACGCTTAGCGGTTTCCCGGGCGGCACGGGAACCGTCGTTACGACGGTATTGCGAGCGGTCAAGCCCGGTTCCGGGACCGTCTCGTTCAAATCGGGACAGATCCTGGCAAACGACGGGCAGGGAACCGATGTTACCGGCAACTTGAGTGGAGCGACATATTCCGTCGAAGCAAAAAAGGAAACGGTTAAGGCGTCACCCGAACAAAAGGCACCTTCTCAACAAATTGAACAAGCCGCGGAGGTTAAGGCTCCTGAAACGACCGTTTCAATATCTCCGGAAAATATCACGCAAGCTTCAAAAGAAATAACAATTTCAGTCGGTAACAAGTTCTCCGATATCTATTCCGGAATCAAGCTGGTTATAGGCATTTTACTGTTCGTTATTGTGTGCCTGATTGTCCTCGTCATTTTCTATGTTAAGAAGAACAGAAAACTCAAGCGGGAAATAAGGAAAGCCGAGAACACAATCCGTAAATCCTTCAGACTGCTTCGCAATGAGACGGACAAAGAAATAAAAAGTGACCTGAACGAAGCGGAGGATGTAATCAGCAAAGAAATAGAGGATATTGAAAAAACATGACCAGATTTCGTGGCGCATGCGTTTTGATCGTTTCTTTTCTCCTGCTTCCGGGAGTCTTTGCTTATGCCCAGACGATCAACTTGGACGCGTCCGAACTGGTTCCAAAAGACGAATCCAGACTGGCTCTCCCGAAAGCGGAAATTTTTCTTTCGCCACGCTCCGGCAGTTTCACGGACGGTTCCACTTTCGATGTTCCTATTCTTCTCAATACCCGCGGCTCAAACGTCAATGCCGTCGAGGTCAGGATCAATTACGACAAAAACAAATTATCGATAGTCAAACCTTCCAGCGGCAAGTCAATAATAGGCGTCTGGGTCGAGCCTCCTAAGTACGACAACACCAAAGGCACGGCCAGTTATGTCGGAGTAGTACCGGGTGGTATTACCACCAGCTCGGGACTTTTGGGAACGATAACTTTCAAAGTGCT
Source organism: uncultured Candidatus Saccharibacteria bacterium (assembly GCA_964362725.1). Lineage (GTDB taxonomy): Bacteria > Patescibacteriota > Minisyncoccia > Phycocordibacterales > PALSA-1337 > C7867-002. The sequence continues at coordinate 6,025 of CAYIFO010000006.1, read as the reverse complement.
TCGTGTTGGCAGCGCCGTCGTCAGCATCGGTTCCAATTCAAATGTTTTATTGAATGACGGTCTCGGTACCAAAACCGCGGTTAGCTTGGGCAGGGCAGAATACAGTCTAATCGCGAAACCGCCCGAAGGCGTGAATATATTCTCCGAAACCCATTCGTTTCCGGACGAATGGTACAACAATAACAGCCCCATAATTTCGTGGGACAAGGATGAAGGGGTGGACGGTTTCAGTTTTATTCTCAACAACGAACCTTCAACCATTCCGGAAAACACCACAAACTCGACGAGTACATCACAATCATTTCAGGATCTCAAGGACGGTCTTTGGTACTTACACGTCAAAGCGAGCAAAAAAGACGTCTGGGGCGCGACTGGACATTTTCTCCTGAAAATCGATACGACACCGCCGGCCATGTTCAGACCAGAGGCCAATTATCTTTTGGCGGCCGTCATTTTGACAGAAAGAGTGGTTGTTTCTTTCTTCACGACCGACAATCTTTCCGGAATTGATCATTATGAAGTGGGAGTGATCGATAAAAGCCAGCCTGTTACCGTATCGCCGGTTTTTGTTCAAACCGAGAGTCCGTTTCAGGTGCCGTTTAATAAAGGAAATAGTATGCAGGTTGTCGTGAGGGCCGTCGATAAAGCCGGAAATGTGCGTGATGGAGCGGTCGACATAAATTTTCCGTCGATTATAGACAGACTCGTCAAGGAGAACTGGATTTATATTTCAGCAGTGATTATTCTCGCCGCGCTTCTAGGCTTCTTTTTGAGGCATGCTTTTGTCATCCGAGAAAAAAAGAACGTCAATTACATTCAACCGCCTCCACAGCAGTCCTAAATCCGCTTAGAAATCTATCAAGTCCCTGACTTGAACCTTCAGAGCCTGGGCGAAACGGCAGATATTGTTGATGGTGATATTTTTTTCGCCCCTTTCGACCATACCAACATATGTCCGGTGAACTTTGGCGATTTCCCCGAGCCGTTCCTGGGAGACGCCCATTTTTTGTCTTTCAGTCCTTATTTTTTTGCCCAAAAATATAAGGAACTGTCTGTTTAAATTAGCCATGATATCAACTATACTATACTGCGACAAACTATTGTCCAGCTACAGACTATAGATAGCATAATATTTAACATTGCGTGTTTTTTCTGTCTATGCTAAGGTATTGCCACTGTTCATTTTATGAACATTGGGTGTTTTGAGGCAAGAATGAGTAATTGTCGGACCGAAATATACTAAGCGGCCGGCGGTGAAGAATCAGACTATGCCAACTATTAACCAGCTTACAAAAAGCCATAGGAAGCGTTTCAAGCGGAAGTCGAAATCCGTGGCTTTGACTCGTACTTTCAATACGATCAAGAATCGGCCTATTTTCTTCCCGGCTCCTTTCAAGAGAGGGGTTTGCGTCAAAGTCACGACCAAGACTCCCAAAAAGCCCAACTCGGCCATCAGGAAGATTGCCCGTGTTCGTCTGACCAATGGTCTTGAAGTAACCGCCTATGTACCGGGTATGGGTCATAATCTCCAGGAACATGCCGTTGTTCTTTTGCGCGGCGGTCGTGTCAAGGATGTCGGCTTGCGCTACTCCATCGTTCGTGGAGTCTTGGACTGTGCCGGAGTCGAAGCCCGAAGAAAGGGAAGGAGTCAGTATGGTAATAAGAGACCGAAAGCTGCAAAAGTTGTGTAATGTAAATATCAAAAATCAAAATGAAAAATGACAGTGTAAAAATAAAAAATGAAATCGCAAGGAAATTTTGCATTTTAATTTGTCATTTTTAATTTTGATTTTTACATTTTCAATTAATTACCATGCGCCGCAAATTAAACATCAAAAGAGAATTGAAACCGGATATAGGATACTCCTCTTTGAAGTTGTCCAAATTCACCAATTACATCATGGAATCGGGCAAGAAAAACATTGCCCGCGGTATCGTTGCCGACTGTATGACGGCCATAAAAGAGAAAGCTAAGGTAGAAAATCCTTTGGAAATCTTTGAAATGGCTATCAAGAACACTTCTCCTATCATGGAGGTTCGTTCTCGCCGAGTTGGTGGAGCCAATTACCAGGTTCCTCGCGAGGTTCGCCCGGAACGCAAACAAGCGCTATCGATGAAATGGATCATCGAGGCCGCCCGCTCCAAAAAAGGCGCGCCTATTCACCTCAAACTGGCCGATGAGATCATCGCTGCTTCGAAGAACGAGGGCGAGGCTGTCAAGAAGCGCGAGAACGTCCACAAGATGGCCGAAGCCAACAAAGCTTTTGCCCACTTCGCTTGGTAAGTTTCGCGTAGCGAAAATTATCTCGAGCGGAGCGAAAGATTGGATATTTCAATAATTATTAAAACTTGAAGTACCAAATCGGTACTTCAAGTTATCTGCGAAATTGTTCTCTATGCTTGGGATACAGATTGCAACTTCAAGTTTTATGATAAAATTGCCTCGTGACAAAAGAAAAAATAATTGAAACCAGTCTGAATATGCCTGTCACCCCTGCGTTTATCGAACGCCGGATCCACTTAATTCGTGGCCAGAAAGTTATGCTTGATAGTGATTTGGCTGAGTTGTACCAAGTGGGGACAAGGGATTTAAATAAAACAGTCAAACGAAATATTGGCAGATTTCCCATTGATTTTATGTTTCAGCTATTGCCCAAGGAATTTAAAAACTTGATGTTCCAATTTGGAACATCAAGTTGGGGTGGTCGCCGCAAAGCTCCTCTTGTTTTTACTGAGCTTGGCGTATCCATGCTTTCCTCTGTTCTCAAAAGCGATCGAGCAGTTCAGATGAACATTTTTATTATGCGGGCTTTTGTTAAGTTGCGTGAATTATTGGCAACTCATGCCGACTTGGCTCGTAAGATAGAAGAACTAGAAAAAGGACAAAAGAAGCAAGGAGATCATTTACTGGCAATTTCTTCGGTTTTGAAGAGGTTAATGGATGAAAATATGTCCAAAAAAGATGCCATAGGTTTTGTTGCCAATTCTTAGTTTGAAAGCCGTCCACAAAAAAGAGCTGCTTGGGCAGCCCTTATTAGCAAACAGATAGTTAATTAAAGGAGGCGATCAAAGAAGTACTGACCGTCCATTGTCGGACTTGCAATAAATCCTTTTTCATTTCCATAGTAATTTCCCAAGACAATTTGAGCCGCAGGAAACGGTGCACGGATCCAGATTTTATGTCTTCGACACAAAGATGTGAGCTCTTTGAGAAAATCCATTGTTCTTCGCCGAAATGTATTTTTTTGCCACGGCAGATTGGGCCATAGAGCTTCGGCGAAAAGCGAGGCTATCTCTATGTCGTTGTCTAGAATCGGGCGAACTTTCCGAAGTTTATTTTCGTCAATAGGTTTCAGTGTCGGAATACGAATATTAAAAGGTTCTCCAACTTTTTTCTTCGTAACACATCCGCGAGCGTCCCAAAACAATCGTTCGGAACTAGCGACCAAAGCGTGACGAATGACATCATTTTCGATGAGTCCAACCATTGGCCATCCTAGACCACGGTGCAAAGCCATGGCGAATTCATAGCATTGGCCATCCAAGTATATACTCGTAGCTATACCGTGAAGACTTAACCAGTCTTCCCTATGAAGTTTCTTGAATAGTATTTTCATATATTTTTCTTTCAATTTTCCGCTATCGGCATATAACCACATTTTATAATTCCTATCAAGTCAATTGATTTCCGATCCCTTTTCCTGTATTGTACTAATCAATAAGCAGTCTCTGCTTTTTATTTTTAATATTCGGATGTTTTACTAATAACTATTAACCAATAACTAATAACCATTCATGAACCGCGATTACCCACTCGAACGCATGCGTAACTTCGGCATCATCGCCCATATCGATGCCGGCAAAACCACGACTTCCGAGCGTATTTTGTATTACACGGGCATGACTCACAAGATCGGCGAGGTTCATGAAGGCGACACGGTTACCGACTGGATGGAGCAGGAAAGGGAACGAGGCATTACGATTACCGCGGCCGCCATTACCTGTTTCTGGAATCCGACCTACCAGCCGAAGGCTGATATTTCCAAAAAAGTCCGTTTCAATATTATCGATACGCCCGGACATATCGATTTTACCGTGGAGGTCAAACGCTCACTTCGCGTTTTGGACGGAGCCGTAGTCGTTTTCGACGGTGTGGCTGGAGTAGAGCCACAATCCGAGACGAACTGGCGCTATGCTGATGATGGCAAAGTACCCCGCCTTTGTTTCATCAATAAAATGGACAGGATGGGAGCTTCATTCGAGAGATCCTTCAAGTCTATTTTGGAAAGACTTAATAAAAACGCTGTTCGTTTCCAGATCCCCATCGGTTTGGAAGGTGACCATGTCGGCGTTGTCGATCTGATGCGCATGAAAGCTTACTATTTCGAGGGAGAAAAAGGCATTGATATTATCGAGAAGGAAATTCCGGCTGAATTACTCGAAGAAGCCAAAAAATTCCGGGCGGAAATGATTGAGAAAATTGTTGAGCATGACGATGTCGCCATGCAACAGTATTTGGACGGCAAAGAGATACCTATGGATGAATTGAAAAGGATTACTCGCAAGGCCGTCATTGTGAGCGAGCTTTTCCCAGTCTTTACCGGTTCGGCCTTGAAAAATGTCGGCGTCCAGCTCGTTCTCGATGCTGTTGTCGATTATTTGCCTTCACCGCTCGACATTCCGCCGGTCAAGGGCATCAATCCAGAATCAGGTGAAGAAGTTATTCGTCATGCCAGCGACGAGGAACCTTTCTGTGCTTTGGCTTTCAAGCTCCAAAACGACCCTTTCGTCGGCCAGCTGACTTTCTTTCGGGTTTATTCCGGAACTATTGAAGCCGGTACTTATATATACAACGCCACAACCGGTAAAAAAGAACGTCTTGGCCGTATAGTCCGTCTCCAGGCTGATCAGCGTGAAGAAGTCAAAAAAGTCTTTGCTGGTGAGATCGCCGCGGCTGTTGGCTTGAAAGATGCTTTGACCTCCAATACTTTTTGCGATGAAAGCAATCCGATTGTTCTAGAAACAATAAAATTCATGGAGCCGGTTGTTTCTCTCCGGATCGAGCCTAAAACCAAGGCTGATCAGGAGAAAATGGGCATGGCTTTGCGCAAACTGGGCAATGAGGATCCGACTTTCAAGATCTCTTCCAATCAGGAAACCGGTGAGACGATCATTTCGGGAATGGGCGAGTTGCATCTCGAAATTATGGTTGACCGGATGAAGAGGGAATTTGGCGTCGAAGCCAATGTCGGCGAACCCCAAGTGGCTTATCGCGAGACCATCACCAATACGGCCGAAGCTGAAAACAAATACATCAAGCAGACCGGCGGCAAGGGTCAATATGGTCACGTCAGGATTACCCTGAAGCCCATGGAACCCTGGCCGGAAGGGGAAAAGATTCCCAAAACCGTCCATCGCTATGATGATTTTGAATTCATAAACTCGATCAAGGGTGGCGTTATTCCCAACGAATTCATTCCGGCTGTCGAAAAAGGCGTCCATGAAGCCATGGACAGGGGCATCGTGGCCGGTTACAAGCTGGTCAATATTTCCTGCGAGCTGACTTTCGGTTCGTATCACGATGTCGACTCCTCGGAAATAGCCTACAAGATCGCCGCGTCTCAAGCTTTCCAAGACGCCGCCAAGCGAGCCAAGCCGGTTATTCTTGAGCCGATCATGAAACTGGAAGTCGTCTGTCCGGAAAAATACATCGGTGATGTCAACGGTTCGATTGCTTCCAAACGCGGTCTTATTGAAGGCCAAAATCCCAAGGGCCAGAATGTTTCTATTATCGCCAAAGTTCCTCTGGCTGAAATGTTCGGCTATACGACGCAATTGCGCTCGATGACTTCGGGACAGGGTAGTGCCATGATGGAATTCGACCACTATGAGGTAGTACCTGCAAATGTAGCTTTAGAGATTGCTGAAAAGAGGAAGTAAAAAAGCAAATATTTGTTTACAAGATCAGTGTAACCCCTGGCAACATAATGTCCCTCCGTCGCCTGCGGGCGCTAATCGCTGGCTA
>CAYIFO010000005.1:6543-28601 GCA_964362725.1 uncultured Candidatus Saccharibacteria bacterium | reverse complement strand
GGTTTGCGATGGTGCGATTTGCGGCGATTCTGAATTTTTCGCGAAATTGCGGAGACGGTGGGATTCGAACCCACGAGGGGGTTGCCCCCCTAACACCTTAGCACGGTGCCGCTTTCGACCGCTCAGCCACGTCTCCTTCTTTGGTACGCCGAAGCTCGTGTACTACGAGCGAAGGCGACCTTTGGTTCACTTGGCTCCGGTAAGTTGGGGGAGCCGTGCGACCCGGTCTTTTCTATTCTGGCATAAAACAGGCCTTTTATCAAAATTATGGCGTGTATGCTAAGATATTTGTGTAAATTCTCGAAATGAAATTCAGGGTATTCAAAGACAAAATTCCTGGCCCAAAATACAAGAAAGTGCTTATTATAAGCATGGTCATATTCTGATAGCTAAATCAATGTAGAGTGGAAATTAAAGTTAATAATAATATTATCAAACTATAAATATATGAACTCACAAAGCGCTTTACAACAACAATATCCCCTAAGTCCCAGAAAATTCTGGAAGAAAATCATCGAAAAATTGGCGGCCTTTTATGCTCTTGGAATAATTGCGGCCATAGTAGATTTTGTCGCCATCTTTATGGGTAGAGATTCTTACGATTCGGGCACAAGCGCAATTCTCTGGGGAGTGTTTATTATCGGATTTATTTTCGTGGCCATTATTACAATTCTTTATGGCTGGTACGTAAAAGTTTATATCAGGCGCTATTATTACGATAGTGAAGAACATTTTATTACTATAAAAAAAGGTGTTTTTGCCCCAACAGAAATCCATGTCCAATGGCAAAAAATTCAAGATGTGTATGTAGATCAAGATATTCTAGACCGCATTATGGGTTTGTATGATGTGCATATTGCAAGTGCCACAGCCTCATCGGGCATTGAAGCGCATATCGATGGAGTGGAGCAGGTGGCTGCCGAAGGATTAAAACAAATTCTCCTGAACAAAGTATCAGGTGCGGGCAGAAATAATATTCAAGGCAACAGTCCAGCTCAACCACTTAATCAAACTCAACCATCACAACCCCAGGTCGCGACAATCAATCTAAGTGAAGACATATCAAGTAATACTTATCCTCTATCGGGCAAATGGACTGCGGTCACCCTATTCAGTAGGCTAATAGGGTCATTCGCTTATCCCGCCATCATTGTCCTCATTCTCTCCGACGACATAACTACGGCCGAGCATTGGGTGTACGCAGCGATAGGTTGGCTTGTTCTAAGTATTTTGACGATGATAGTGAGAACGATCACTTTATTTCTGTGGAAGAAAAATTATGCCTTCAATTTCACACCTGAAAATATCTATTTCAAAGAGGGTGTCATCAGTCTTTCAGAGAAGCATATGCCTTACTCTTCAATCCAAGATGTGAGCGTGAAGCAAGGTGTTATCGAAAGGCTTTTCGGACTAGCTAAGGTGGTTATTGAGAATGCAGCCCAGCAACCTGTGACAATAGGTCGCTATGGTCGACAGGAAGTTGGATCTGCGGGAGTCATGCTCCAAGGACTCTCTCTGGCCGATGCAAACAAAATTACTCATATCCTCAAAACTACTGTTCTTGGAAAAAATAGCTCACGGCACGGCTTATAAATTCAAGTATTTTATAGTCACCGTAAGGACAACCATCCTTCCTTACTTCTTATGTTAAAATACTTTGATGCATCTTCTCCAAGGCATCGTTCTCGGTTTCCTCATTGCCGCGCCGGTCGGTCCGGTCGGAGTGCTTTGCATCCAAAGGACGCTCAATCGGGGCCGACTGTCGGGTTTTGTTTCTGGTCTGGGGGCGGCTGTGGCCGATGCCTTTTACGGGGCCGTGGCCGCTTACGGTCTGGTTATGATTTCACGCTTTCTGATCGACCGGCAATTTGTCTTACGCTTGATCGGGGTAATCTTTCTCCTGTATTTCGGCTTCAAATCCTATTACTCCAAAGCCAGAGAGGTCAACTTTGAAGAAAAGGAAAGCGGAACGAATATTTTCACCGATTTTATTTCAACCTTCTTTCTGACCATAACCAATCCGATGTCCATCATCGCTTTTTCGATCCTTTTTACCGGTGTTGGCTTTGGTTTTCGTGGAAGTAGTAATTTAACGGCTACTTTGTTGGTCGTCGGCGTTTTCTTGGGCTCGGCCCTTTGCTGGTTCCTCTTGAGTTTCGGTGCTTTTTGGGCCAGAAATCACATTAGAAATTTTTCTCTGACTGTCGTCAACAAAGCCTCCGGCGTTATTATTCTGATTTTCGCTCTTTTTGTCTTGATCAATCTCTTCAAGCACTGAAATATTCATGTTATAATAGCACCATTACTAACATATATTTACTATTATGATGCAAACTTGGTACGGGCAGTCACTTGGTATCGGTTTGGGCGCGGCTATCGGTCTTGGTCTCATTGCCGTTATTCTGGCCATTATTGTTGTCGTTCTCAAAGGCTACGCTCTCTGGCATGCCGCGAGGCGCAGTGAAAAGTGGTGGTTTATCATTCTACTTCTCGTCAATACAATAGGAATCCTAGAATTAGTATATCTTTTCTTCGTGGTGGGTAAGTGGCACAAGTTTACCGACGGTAATAAGCCAACCAATTAACAAAATGTTTGAGTTTCTCTGAACAAAGCCTCCTTAGGGAGGCTTTGTGGTAAATTTTCCCAAAAAAACGTAGAATAGCAGAATGAAAATAAATACTGATAAAACTCGAATCGAAGGAATCTTCGCCAGAGGTACTCTGGTTGAAGCTTTACCTTCGAAAAAGGATTTTTTGGAGAAATTACTTTCTGGTGACCGGATCCGGATCTATTACGGCATGGATCCGACTGCCACCTCGATCCATCTCGGCCATGCCAAGAATATTATTTTTCTTGAGGAGATCCGCCAGCTTGGCCATGAAGTCATTCTGCTTATCGGGGACTTTACGGCCCAGATCGGCGATCCATCTGACAAATCAGCGACTCGCAAACAGTTGACGAGAGAAGAAGTCAAAAAAAATGTCTCTTGTTGGATGGATCAGATCAAACCTCTTCTCTCTTTTGATGATAAAGAAAACCCGGCTAGGATTGTCTACAATTCTGAATGGCTAAGCCAACTCCATTTTGCCGAAGTCCTTGACCTAGCCTCCAACTTCACCGTCCAGCAAATGCTCGAGCGCGATATGTTCGCCAAACGCATCAAGGACAATACTCCCATACATTTGCATGAATTCATGTATCCCTTGCTCCAGGGCTATGACAGTGTCGCTCTCGATACCGATGCCGAGCTTTGTGGCACAGACCAGATCTTCAATGCTTTGGCCGGCCGGACTCTTTTGAAGCGTCTAAAAAATAAAGAGAAATTTGTTGTGGCCTTGAACCTGATAGCCAACCCCAAGACAGGCGAGCTCATGTCCAAATCCAATGGTACGGGCGTTTTCGTTGGCGTACCCGCTCCAGAATTATTTGGCGCCATCATGGCTTTGCCCGATCCGATGATTGAACCTTTATTTATCAACTGTACACGGATCCCTATGTCAGAGAAGGAATCTCTGTTGGCGCAAGGACCGCGAGAAGCCAAGGCTCGGATTGCTTTTGATATAGTCAAACGCTTCCATGGCCAAGCGGTCGCCAAATCAGCCGAAGAAACATTCGAAAAAACCTTCTCCAAAGGCGGTTTACCCGAAGATATTCAAGAATTGAAGCTAGAAAGCGGCAAATCGTTGGTTGAGATTTTGATTCAGGCCGATATTGTTCCATCCAAGGCCGAGTGGCGTCGATTGATTGAGAACGGGGCTGTCCGGACCGAGGACAATGCCAAGATTACCGATCCCAATTTCTTGCCCACCACTTCAACGATTCTAAAAATAGGGAAGAGGAGGTTCGTAAAAGTAGTTGTTTGAGAGCCTTATGAACATTGTTTTTTATTGTCGAGGACTGTCTGAGCGACTATAAATTTCTTGGCAAAAAGTGAGTTGAGGTGGGAATTGCTACGAGGCCTGGCCTCGAGCAATTACCCGAACTTTTTGCCTAGAAATTTAAGGAGCGAGTTCCGCAGACAATAAAAAACAATGTTCATAAGGTTCGAATGAACAATTAGTGCGCCAGAGAAATCCCATAAACATTTTTGAATCCCGCTGTTTCAAGGACCAGCATTGCTTCTTTAATGGTACTACCCGTTGTTATGACATCATCAACCACGAAGACCAGTCTTTTTTTCATTTCTTCAGCGGAAAAATTTCTTAGGACATCGTTATTAACCGAGAAAATTCCTCGGGCATCCTCGATCCTCTCTTTTCTATCCTTCAAAGTCTGGCGGGAAAGATGATGAATCCGCAGGAGCAGGTGAAAATTCGTCTCCAACGATTTGTCTTTATCAAGTTTTATAATTTCTTCAACTAGCAATTCGCATTGATTGTAACCACGCTCTTGGCGTCGACGATCGGTGATCGGCAGGGGCAGAATTAAAAACGGCCGTGTATTTTTCGACAGGATTTTTGCAAGTTCAGTCAACCGTTGATGCAGAGCATATCCGCCGATGGCCACGCCCAATTTTGATTTTTTATATTTTATATTCCAGACCAAGCTTGAGACCCTCTCATCCTTGTAAGCGAAGACGGAATAAGCTCGGGCGATCGGTATGATTGGCGGTTTGGGCAGGATTTCCAGCACTTTCTCCGGTGAATAGGAAAATAATTCCCTTTCGACCGAAGAAATAGGGAAAAGCGCTTCCACGATAGTTGCGAAGATTGTCATAATGAAAGACATTCGTAAGATTATAATATATAATACCCACATGTCTTTCTTTTCCTCACTTTTCAAGAAAGAAACCAGCGTTTTGGGAGTCGATATTGGTTCTTCTTCCATCAAGGTTATTGAGATCAAAAAAAAGCGCGGGCGGATAGTCTTGAAGACATACGGCGAGCTAGCCCTGGGCCCATATGGCGGTTTGGAGATCGGCCGGGCCGTGGCTTTGCCACCGGAAAAACTGACTGAAGCGCTCAAAGACATTCTTCGCGAGGCCAAGGCGACCACTTTGATCTGTGGAACCGCCCTACCTCTTTCGGCTAGTCTGATCACTTTTATCACGATACCGGCCGTCCCGGACGATCAGGTTGGTAATGTGGTTTCCATCGAAGCCCGCAAGTATATTCCCGTTCCGTTAAATGAAGTTCTTCTCGATTATTCGATCGTTCCGCATGAAGAAACCTATGTTGCTCCAGCCGTCGCCGGTAATGTCAATGTTCAAAATCCTCCGGCCAACAGGGAAGTCCTGGTCGTGGCTATCCACAATGACTACATCAATGAATACCAGTCGGTCATGGCCGGAAGCGGTCTCACACCCTCTTTTTATGAGATAGAGATCTTCAGTTCGATCAGGGCACTCATCGATCAGGGGGCTGGCACTTCCATGATCTTTGACATGGGGGCCAGAACTACCAAACTTTACATAGTCGAACGGGGAATACTCAAGTCTTCACATATTGTCGGCAAAGGCAGTCAGGATATTACCCTGGCGCTTTCCAAGGCTATGTCTATTACCGCCGCCGAAGCCGAAAGTCTGAAGAGGAATCACGGTCTCAAGGGTGGGCCGGAATACAAGGAGCTGACCGAGATTATCACGGTTAATCTCGATTATATTTTTTACGAAGCCAACAGCGCCCTTCTGGCCTATCAAAAGAAAAGCGGCAAGAATGTCAGTCGGGTTATTTTGTCCGGTGGTGGAGTTCAGCTTAAAGGTCTGACCGATCTGGCCAAAATCAGCTTTCAGACGGAGGTTGTTTATGGCAATCCTTTTGATAAATTGGAGACCCCGGCCATTTTGTCCGAAGAATTTTCCAAAATTGGCCCCGAATTCTCCGTAGCGATCGGTACAGCTCTTCGCCGTTTATCCGAACTGGAATAGTGATGTTATACACATACCAAATCTGACTATTACTGTTATAATTGGGAGGAATCTATGGATCCCAAATTCCAAACCTCGTTTATACCCAAGAAGCAGCAGTCGTACCAACCTTTTACGCCTGTTATGGGTTCGAGCCTGACCAAACAACCTCGTCATGGTTCAAGTGTGTTTATGAGTCTGGCCATCGTGATTTTCGTCTTGTCTTTGGGGTCTCTGGCCGGCGTCTATTTCTGGAAGCAATATCTGGAAACGGTCCAAGTCTCTTACAAGACCGAATTGGCCCAACGGGAGAAGAATTTTGACATCGCTTTGATCGAGCGCCTCAAAAAATACAATATCCAGATCGACAAAGCCAAAAGTCTTCTGGTCAACCATACTGCCGTTTCCCAGCTTTTCGAAAAAGTGCTCCAAGCGATTACCGTGAGCAAAGTCCGTTTCCTTTCGATGGATTTCAAAGGACCATCGTTGGGTGACAATGGTTTGAGTTTGAACATGAAAGGCTATGGTGGCGATCTGGCGGCCGTGGCTTTCCAGTCGGATGTTCTCGCGCAACTTTCCGAATACAAATTGTCAAATGTAGTCAAGAATCCAATTTTGAATGATCCGACAATCGATCTCAAAGGGGTTGTTTCTTTTGGTCTTAGCGCCTCAATCGATCCCGAAAGTATGAGATATGAACAGCTGATCAATCCCAGTGAGGCCGAATCATCGACGGCGCCTATTTCGTCTTCGAGCCCTTCAATCCGATAAAACCATGAATAGAAATATTACCGCCACAATTTTGATAATTCTCGCCATCGGAATTTATTACACGATGACCGACAAGATCTTGGCCGAAGCCAATGCGGTGAGAGAGGTCAATGCCAAATACCAGTCCGCCATCGAAAGCGCCAAGGAACTGATCAGCAAACGCGACCAAGTCTTGTCTGATTACAACAATCTCTCCCAGGATGACCGGATGAAGCTGGAGCAACTCCTGCCCAAAAGCGTCGACAATATCCGACTGATCATCGATCTAAACAGCGTGGCTTTGCGTCACGGTTTTTCCTTGAAAGGAATAAAAGCCACGACCCAGGCTTCGACCGAAACGGCTCAAAATCAGAGTGGCCCGATCATGGGCGATGCCGCAACCACTCTCCAAACCAATCCCGGGCCGGTTTTATCAAGCTCTTCTCTCGACAGGGTGACGGTTACTTTCTCGGTTAGCGCTCCCTACCGGCAATTTATCAGTTTTCTTCAGGATCTGGAGGCCAGCTTGCGGATTTTGGATGTTAGCCATTTGAGTGTCAGCGCCAATGATAAAGGGGTCTATGATTGGAATGTGGAACTGGTCACATACTGGCTCAAGAGTCAATAATAAATTTCATGAACAACAATCAGAATACCTCAAAAAATTCGACCAAGATGTACATCACGATTGCTGTCTTGGTCGCGGTCGCTTTGATCGGCTATTTCTACTGGCGGGGTAGCCAGAGTTCTCCCGATGTTTCTGCTTTGAGCGAGGTCAGTAATGAACAACAGTTGATCGGAGCCAAAGTCCTTAGCCTACTGGGGGAGATAAATTCCTTGAAGATTGACGCGTCGCTCTTCAGTAGTCCGGTTTACAAAACTCTGCGGGACTATTCCGTCGATATACCGATATTGCCGGTCGGTCGTGATAATCCTTTTGCTCCGGTGCCGGGCGTGCCCAATCCGAGCGGGGAAGCCGAAAACCGCTAGTCTCCCATAAATCCAACTATGTCAGTCCTCGATATTCTTCTTAGGAAAAAGCTTATTTCCAAAGCCGATCTGGGCGAAGTTCGTAAACAGACTGCCTCCGGAGTTTCTTTGGAAGAAGCTTTGGTCGGACACGGCGTCAAACCGGAGGAAATCATGACCGCCCGGGGCGAGTTTTTGAATATGCCCGTTCGGTCTTTGGAAGGAACGACCGTGCCTTTTGAGACTCTGGAATACATACCCGAGGAATCGGCTCTGCATTACCGTTTTGTGCCGATCGGCTTGGTTGACGATACTCTTGAAGTCGGAATTGTCGATCCGGACAATATGGAAGCGCGCGACGCCTTGAACTTTTTGGCCACCAAGAAAAACATTCCGTACAACGTTTTTCTCATCACACTCGATGATTTCAATAAGGTAATCGAGATGTACAAAGGCTTGACCGGAGAAGTGACCAGAGCTTTGTCGGAATTGGAGACCGAACTTTCGATTGAGACGACGACCGTCAATAAAAAGGGTAGACCGGGCAAGACCAAGGTCGCCGAGGGCAAGGAAGGGGCCGAAACTTTGATCGTCGAGGACGCGCCGGTCGTGAAGATCGTGGCCACGATCGTCCGATATGCCGTCGAAGGAGAAGCATCCGATGTGCATATCGAGCATATGAGGGATAAGGTCAGGGTCCGGTTCCGTGTCGACGGTATTTTGAATACCAGCTTAGTTTTACCACCTCAAGTCCATTCGGCCGTCGTTTCGCGCATCAAAGTTCTTTCGAACATGCGCTTGGATGAAAAAAGAAAACCGCAGGACGGTCGTTTTTCGGCCAGGATCGACGGTCGGAGGATCGACTTTCGCGTTTCGACCTTTCCGGCCTATTATGGCGAAAAGGTTGAGATGCGTATTTTGGACCAGGCCAAGGGCATAAGAAGCGTGACTGATCTCGGTCTTTCGGATCGAAATATAGAGATGGTCAGGAAAGCCATCAACGCTCCATACGGCATGATTCTTATCACCGGACCGACCGGTTCAGGAAAATCGACGACCCTCTATTCATTTTTGAATGAGGTCGATCGGGAAAGCTATAACGTGCTTTCCCTGGAAGACCCAGTCGAATACCAGATCGAAGGTGTCAGCCAATCGCAAGTCCGGCCGGAAATCGGTTATGATTTTAGCTCGGGCTTGAGAACTACTTTGCGCCAGGACCCCGATATCATCATGGTTGGTGAGATTCGTGATAAGGAGACGGCCCAGTTGGCCGTCCAGGCCGCTTTGACCGGTCATTTGGTCTTTTCAACACTTCACACCAACAATGCCGCCGGTGTTATTCCTCGTCTCATCGACATGGGTGTTGACCCCTATCTCATCGCTCCGACCCTGATTTTGGCCGTCGCCCAGCGACTTGTCGGTTTGCTCTGTCCGGGCGGAGGAGAACCGATCAAAGTTGACGGCAGTATCAAAGCTTTGATAGACAGGAATTTTTCCGATCTTCCGGTCGAGTACAAGAAAGAGATACCTTTTTCCGATACGGTCTATAAGATCAAACAAACTCCCGATTGTCCCAAGGGCACGCGTGGTCGGATGGCCGTCTTCGAAATGTTCATGATGGACAAGGAGATAGAGAAAGCCATTCTGACCAATCCGGTCGAGAGCGAGATTCTGGGGATAGCCCGGACCAAGGGCATGCTTTCTCTGCGTGAAAGCGCCATTGTCAAAGCTTTTGAAAAAAAGATTCCTTTTGAGGAGGTTAACAAATTGTAAAATGTACGAAAAGATGGTTATAAAATTTTGAATTTTGCCTTGTCATTTTCAATTTTGATTTTTAACTTTTGCATTTAGGGTATATAATCATTCTATGACCGACCAACCCAATCAGAAGAAAATTCTTCTCATCGATGACGACACATTCCTTTTGGATATGTACAGTCTCAAGTTTTCCAAGGCCGGCTACGAGGTCAAGATTGCCGATTCGACTTTGGTCGGACTCAAAATGCTTCGAGACGGCTATGAACCGGATGTGATTCTGGCCGATATCGTCATGCCCAGTCTGGACGGCCTTGAAATGGTCTCAAGCATCCGCGCCGAGAAGTTGGCGCCCAGAGCGATTATCATAATGCTCACCAATCAAAGCTCACCCGATGATGTGGCCAAGGCCAGAAAGATGAATATTGACGGATATATCGTCAAAGCCACGACTATCCCTTCGGAGGTCGTTTCGGAGGTCGAGAAGATCTGCGCCAGCGGCAAAAAAACCTAGAATAATCTTAATTTACATAAAAAAATGGATTACAAAAAAGAGCTTGAAGAATTGGTCGGCCTGCTACTCAAGGAAGAGGCCTCGGACCTGCATCTTTCGATGGGACGCAATCCGATAATTCGGGTCGCTTCCAATCTCATACCGCTCGTCAAGGAAGAAGTCTTGACCGAAGCCGATATCAAAGGTTTCATGAATGTTCTTTTGTCGCCGGCCAACAAGGAAATGCTTGAAAAAGAGAAGAACGTCGACTTTTCATACGGCTTTACCAATGCCCGTTTTCGTGGCAATGTTTATTTTCATCAGGGCGTCCACTCGATCGCCCTGCGTCTCATCCCAAAGACAATCCGGACCTTGGCCGAGCTCAACTTGCCGCCTATCCTGGAGACTTTTACCCGCAAAAAACAGGGATTTTTCCTAGCCGTTGGACCGATTGGCCAGGGCAAGACCACGACTTTGGCAACTATGGTCGAAATGATCAATCAGACCAGGGCCGAACATATTTTGACGATCGAGGACCCGATCGAATTTCTCTTTTCTTCTAAGAAGTCGATCATCGATCAGCGCGAGGTCAGGATTGACACGCCGGATTTTAGCAATGCCTTGACGGCCATGTTCCGCCAGGATATCGATGTCTGCATGGTCGGCGAAATGCGCGACATTATCACTATCGGCACAGCTGTGACGGCCGCCGAAACCGGCCACCTCATACTTTCGACTCTCCACACCAACAACGCCTCCCAGACGGTCGACCGTATCATCGACTCGTTTTCGCCCGGCCAGCAGGATCAGATCCGTATTCAGTTGGCCGGTTCGCTTTCCGGCATCTTCTCCCAGCGCCTCATACCGCGGATTTCCGGTGGGCTCATACCGGCCTACGAGCTTCTCATTAACAACACGGCCACCTCAAACCTGATCCGAGAAAGGAGAACCCACGAATTGAATACTGTTATCGAAACCAGTTCCCAGGAGGGAATGATTGACATGAATCGTTCTTTGGCCGAATTGGTCCGGGCCGGGGAGATAAGCGTCGAAAGCGCCTATCAAAATTCCAATAATCCCAAGAATTTGGAGCGAATGCTGTGATCGGTGTGTCATTCTTGTGAAGGCGGCCAGAATAATACAACCATATGTTATTTAACTACGAAGCCATAGACAATACCGGGGCCAAGAAAACTGGTTCAATCGACGCCATCAATGTCGATATTGCCATCTCGTCTCTGCAAAGACGTGGTTTGGTTTTGGCTGGCATAAAGGGAGTCGATAGCCATGAATCTTTTCTTTCGAGGAAGATCTCGATGCTGGACAGGGTCAGCACCAAGGATGTCGTCATCCTCTCGAGGCAGCTTGCGACTCTTTTCGAAGCCCAGGTTTCGGCTTTGCGGGTTTTCCGCCTTCTCGGCGGGGAAACCGAGAACAATGTTCTGCGAGTCAAATTGACGGCTATTGCCGACGATCTCCAGAGTGGCAGTTCGATCTCCGTGGCTCTTTCCAAACATCCCAAGATTTTCAATGATTTCTATGTGAGCATGGTCAAGGCCGGCGAAGAATCCGGTAAACTGAACGAGGTTTTTCTATATTTGGCCGAATATCTCAACCGTTCTTACGAGCTTACCTCCAAGGTTCGAGGGGCTCTGATCTACCCGGCTTTCGTGGTCGTGACCTTCATCACAGTTATGATTCTCATGTTTACTATGGTTATTCCCAAGATCAGCGGTATTTTGACGGAGTCTGGTGCAGTTTTGCCTATATACACGATCATTGTCATGGGTATAAGCAACTTTCTGGTTGATTATGGTTTTGGCATCATTGCCGTTCTTATCATAGGTGTCTTTTTTCTGATTCGTTTTATAAGAACGCCTTCCGGCAGTCTGGCCTACGATCAATTCAAACTGCGCATCCCTTATATAAGCAATCTTTACCGCAAGCTCTACCTCTCCAGATTTGCCGATAACATGAATACCATGCTCTCTTCGGGTATTCCCATCATCCGAGCCCTGGAGTTAACGGCTAATATTATTCATAACCAGATATTCGCCGGTATCATGATGAACGCGGTCGAGTCCATCAAGGGAGGTAAGACACTTTCCGAAGCTTTGTCCAACAATCCTCGCGAAATTCCCGGTATCATGGTCCAAATGACCAGAGTGGGAGAGGAGACCGGCGAGGTTGGACAGATTTTGAAGACAATCGCCAATTTCTACACCCGTGAAGTGACGGCCGCCGTCGATTCCCTGGTTTCTTTGATCGAACCGGCCATGATCGTGCTTTTGGGAGGCGGGGTCGCGGTTCTCCTGGCCTCGGTCCTGGTGCCTATATATAACATCGCGGGCGCGCAATAAGCTTTAAACATGTTATCCACAGGCTATGGTTGATAGGGGAAATGGTTGGTAATGGTATAATTATGCGAACAGCCTTATAAAAGGTTAGTTATTAACAGATTATTAATATATTATAAATATACTATGAAAAGGTATACAAAAGGTTTCACCCTTATCGAGCTTCTGGTCGTCATCGCCATTATCGGCATCTTGGCCTCCGTTGTCCTGGTAAGCTTGAATTCGGCCAGGAACAAGGGTAAGGACGCGAGGGTTATTTCATCTGTACAGCAAGCGCGAGTTGCTTTGGAGTCCGGATATAACAGTAACGGTGTGTACTCGGATCTTTTTAGCGCTACGGCAAGTACTGCGGACCTTTCTGGAACTCTGACTACAAATGGTCCAGGGAATAATGGCTTAGCTCTTCTTGCTACTGATGCAAATAGTCAAGGTGGTTCTTTGGTTTACATCGTTAAGACCAACAGTACTGTTGGTACAGCAACTCTTCCTAATGTAATCGCTTATGCTGTCTATGGTAAGTTGCCGAGCACTGTAGGCGCACTTAAATATTTCTGTATTGATTCGACAGGAAAAACAAATCCGGCTTCCCCAACCCAAACCACAACAGTGTGTCCTACTCCTTAGTTCGATAATTTGATTGTAGTGTCTATTCAAAACCTACCGCATAAAGTGCGGTAGGTTTGTTCTGGATTATTATTCTGTCTTGATATCACTTGCCTCAATATTGTGGATAACTGCCGGATTTAGTTTTCCAATAAATGCTATGATAAGCTTCAATAAGTCGATTGAAATTTATATTTTATTAGAACATGAAAAAAATACAAAAAGGTTTTACTCTCATCGAGCTTCTTATCGTCATCGCTATTATTGGAATTTTGTCTTCCACTGTCCTTATATCCCTCAATTCGGCCCGGCAAAAAGCCAGGGATACCCACATCACGACGGATATTAAGCAACTCAAGACTCAACTGGAAAGTGAGTATTCGTTCAATTACAACAGCAGTTTTACGGCCGAAAGCAATATTATCAAGCTTGGTAATGCGGATATAAATTATCAAGTTCTATTTGAAGATATACACAATAACACAGCCAGTAGCACAGCTTCCACGACCGAACTAGCCGGTTATACCTTGCCAGCCGATACATATCCGGAATTTGTGGTTGTTTACCCGAGCGGTATAACGGCTACAGGGAGCACGATCAACGGATCAATTGATGCCTATGCTCTTTACGGCAAGCTAAGCGACGGGGTCGCCACTTACTTCTGCCTAGATTCGGCCGGCAATAATATCGAGGCTGATTATTCAACCGCCCCCTTCAATATTACCTGCCAATAATCGTGCTACAATATAGCCATGATTAAATCTATGAAAAGAGGTTTTACTCTTATTGAACTCTTGGTCGTCGTGGCTGTTATCGTGATTATCAGCGCCGTTATTATTGCCAATATATCATCTTCACGTCAGAAGTCACGCGATGCCAGGAAGATTTCCGATATTGGCCAGATTCAGCTGGCTTTGGAACAATATTATGATCGTTGCGGAGTTTATCCTGACAAAGTTACCAATCCACCATCAGCTTCGGCCAATGGCACATGTCCTGTTTCAGGTGTTTCTTTGGCTTCGTTTATTTCTGTGGTGCCGACCAGTCCCACTTCGATCAATTATGTCTACGCGATAAAGGGCGACAAATCCGATTATGTTCTGCGAGCCTCCTTAGAAGTGAGCGGAAATTCGGTTATGAGTAATTCGTTGGGTACTATTCTGCCAGCCCAACAATATTGGGGTCCCAGTAGCTATAGTTATTATTGGATGCCCATCGGGACTGTCGCGCCTACTGGCGTGTCGATTCTGGCTTGTAATAATCTTACCCTCTACTGTGTCGGTCCCAAATAAAGCCCGATGAGCACGATTTTGCTTATCTTCTCTTTTATTGCCGGAACGATAATCGGTAGTTTTCTGAATGTAGTCGCCATTCGCTTTAATACAGGGAAGGGGATAAACGGTCGTTCTCGATGCATGTCTTGTGGCAATCAATTGACCTGGAAAGAACTGATACCGATTGCAAGCTATATTATCCAAGGCGGGATCTGCCGGAAATGTTCAGGTAAAATTTCGTGGCAGTATCCTCTGGTTGAATTTATAACCGGCCTTCTTTTTCTTCTGGTCTTCATATATTTCCCTCCGATCACCGCAGTTTCCTACTGGACCACATTTATCCTCCTTTTTTCCACAGGTCTCTTGGTGGTCATGGCTGTCTATGATATCAAGCACAAAATAATACCCGATCGTTTCGTTTACTTTTTTGCCGCCTTGTCATTTGTGAATCTCTTTGTCGGTGGAGTCTCTTGGTTTCATGGTACAACTCTCGTGGCAATTCTGGCTGGACCGATTTTAGCCTTGCCATTCGTCTTGATCTGGTATTTTTCAAAGGGGACATGGATGGGTCTGGGTGATTCCAAGCTGATCCTGGGTATTGGCTGGCTCCTGGGCTTTTCGGCCGGTCTCAATGCTTTGATTTTGTCTTTTTGGATTGCCGCTATCATTTCTATTACTTGGCTTTATGCGACCAAGGGAAAATTTCAGCCCCGGACGGAGATACCCTTCGGTCCTTTTTTGATAACAGGTTTCTTTTTGGTTCTTTTTTTCCAGATTCAGGTCATTGACATGAGTTTTCTTAAGGAGATTATCCTATCTTTTTTCTGAGAAAGTAAGAAGGAACTGTCTAGTCATTAACCCCCAACCCTTGCTATAATACAACCAATGCTCTCTCTGAAGTCAAAGCCTTCCGTTCAAAAAAACCTCTTTAGTCGTGGTTTTACGCTGATAGAACTCATGGTAACCGTGGGTATATTCGTCTTTATGACCGCTTTGCTTCTGGCCAAGTACAACAGTTTTTATTCCGGCACGATCTTCAACAATCTGGCTTATGACATCGCTTTGACTATCCGCCAGGCCCAAACTTATGGTATCAGTGTCCGAGTAGCCAATCCTTCAATTCCGGGCAATTTTAGAGTTGCTTATGGGGTCCATTTTGCCACGGCGACAAATGACCAATTTGTTTTGTTTGCCGATACAGCTGCCGATAAACTATATGATCCTGCTGGTGATTTGGATGAGAAAAAGTACTATATAAAACAAGGAGCCAAAATTGATAGTATTTGTGCAGGGACTTCTTCAAGTGATTGTCAATCTGTAGAAGCACTAGATATTTCTTTTCTGCGACCGGATCCGTCGGCACGTTTTTTGTATAGTCGGTCGGGTGTTCGTTATCGAAATCCCACTGATTCGTATGTCGAAATAACTCTCCAGTCTGGTGATGGGACAGCCACTAAGAAGGTTGTCGTGACTAAAGTCGGCCAGATTTCCGTGACCAATTAACGCTATGATTTCAAAAGAGATAAAAAAAGAAATGAGAATATTTAAATCGACCGAGGATTTTAAAGGTCAAAAGGTAAATCGTTCAGGCGGTTTTACCATGCTCGAAATGCTGGTTTCTCTGGGAATATTCTCGATCGTGGCTCTGGTAGCCGTGGGCGCCTTGGTCCGGATAACTTCCTTGAATCGCCAAGCTCAAAGTCTCCAGACGGCCATGAACAGCATCAGTTTTGCCTTGGAGTCAATGTCTAGGGAGATGCGGGTGGGAACCGCATACAAATGCATAAGGTCAGCCGCTTTTAGTGGTTCTGATTTGTCACACGGTTTATGTTCAGGTGGAGGCGATAATAAAGCCGTTCTGTTCAAGTCTTCCGAGGTTGATCCAGCTAATCCAAATTGTCATTTGATTTATGCTTACTGGTTCGACAAGACGGGGACTAATCCTTTGAGCTTTCGTAAATCACGGCAGACAGTATGTGGGGGACAACTTATTTCCAATGAAGCCTCTCCTCTTTTTGATGAAACAAATGTAAAATTAACGGGCTATGAACTGGATGTTATTCCGGAATCG
The DNA here is from genome assembly GCA_964362725.1 of uncultured Candidatus Saccharibacteria bacterium. Lineage (GTDB taxonomy): Bacteria > Patescibacteriota > Minisyncoccia > Phycocordibacterales > PALSA-1337 > C7867-002. The sequence continues at coordinate 12,483 of CAYIFO010000005.1, read as the reverse complement.
AAAGGATATTATTTGCTAAAAGTCCGAATTATGGGTTATGTCGGAAAGAAGCCGAGCGAGCAAAGTACTTTCGATATTCGGACGGCCATATCCGAAAGGATTTCAAGCTGATATGAAATATTACAGTCAACAAAAAGCCTTTACACTCGTCGAGACCTTGGTGGCCATTGCTATTCTCATGGTGGCCGTGGCCGGACCTCTTACCATCGCCAATAAGGCTTACAGAGCTTCCATTGACGCTCGAAACCAAACTATTGCCTATAACTTGGCCCAGGAAGGGTTGGAGTATCTCAATTATGAGAAAAATAATGACTCCTGGTATAAAAAAGATAATACTACCTTAGAGAATAATGTTTGGGGTCCGGATCCGCTTCAAAGGCCAAGCGTTTTTACGACTTGCGCATTACCCTCTTACAATTGCCAGGTACCAGGCTTACCCACTTTACCGGCGCCTTTTTTTCGGTATTATTATCTGACCGGGACAAAGGATTATTTCCAGATAATGGCCACGGTCGTTGTTTCCTGGAAAACCGGCACGGTCTCAAACAGTGTCACCCTTCAAGAATTGTTATCGAATTTTCCCCGCTAAAATGAAATCACCGAATACCAAACAAGGCTACACACTTCTTTTCTCCGTCATCCTTTCCTTGATTGTCCTTTCCATTGCCGCCTTTATTCTTTCGGTCAGTCGCAAACAGTTCATCCTCTCTTCGGCCGCTCGTGACTCGACCGTCGCCATATACGCCGCCGATAGCGGTATCCAATGCGCCACCGAAGCTTTTTTCAAGGATCAACTGTCAACCTCGACCACTCTTTCGAATGGCGTGACGGTGGCCAAATCAGCGACAATCTCTTGTGCCGCGATCTATCCAACTCCCATGATTTATCCGCCGATCACGGATTCCCAAGATTTCGTGAACAGTATTTCTGAAAGTGATGTCAGTGATATGGGTCTTATTGCCGGCACCCATACCCAACATAGTGAGATTCCAGAAGGGCAGACTTTTGTAATTTATCAAACAAGAAATCCATTGCAGGCATATTTGCCCAACAATACGTGCGTTAGGATAATCGTAACCGACGGCTATTACATTGACAGTACCAATAAAATTAGACACAAAACCGTTATTGAGTCAAACGGCTACAATATAAGCAATAGCGGGCCTTGTAACGCCAGCAATCTGGTACCCAATCCCAGAGCTGTGGAAAGAACTATACGACTGGAATACAAGGGATAAAATGGTATTCTTAGGGCATGCCAGAAACGCCAAAAGAGATAAAAGTACGCTTTGCCAAGCTTCGCCAGTCGCTCGAAAAGCATAGGCGACTTTATCATACTCTGGATCGTCCGGAAATAAGCGATGAAGCTTATGATTCATTGGTCCGAGAAGTAGCGACTCTCATCGAGCAATATCCGGAATTGAAGTCTGAAAACGGTTCGGAAGATCGGGTTGGCGGCGAACCTCTGGAGGAATTCGTCAAGGTTAGGCATACTATCAGACAGTGGTCTTTTGATGATGTTTTTGATCATGAGGAATTGGTTAAGTGGGACAAAAAGGTCGGGAATTTCATGGCCAAGGCCTTCGGACTTGAAAAAGAGCCTGTCGAATATTGTTGCGAACTCAAAATCGATGGACTAAAAGTCGTCTTGACTTATGAGAACGGTCAGCTTATAAGGGCGGCCACCAGGGGCGATGGGATGGTTGGCGAGGATGTAACGGAAAATATCAAAACAATTAGAACAATACCGCTTACACTGGATAAGCCGGTGGATATCATAGCCGTGGGAGAAATTTGGCTGGGCAAAAAGGAATTAGAAAAGATTAATAAACAAAGAAAAAAGGAAGATTTGCCTCTCTACGCCAATTCCAGAAACTTGGCGGCCGGTTCTTTGCGCCAGCTGGATCCCAAAATCACAGCTTCGAGAAAATTGGATTCATTCATTTATGATATTGACAAGTTGGGAGATGGGGGTTGGAGAGGTCCGACCTCTCCAGCAAATCAAAGCACTGAGATTAACCTTCTCAAGGAACTTGGTTTTCAAACCAATCCCTATTTCAAAGTTTTTTCTAATTTGGAAGATTTACAGAAATATTATGAGGAGTGGACAAAGAAAAGGCATGCGCTCGACTATGAACTCGATGGTATTGTGATAAAAATCAATTCGGTCAAGATCCAGGAAACACTCGGCTATACCGGCAAGTCGCCGCGTTGGGGCGTAGCCTACAAGTTTCCGGCCGAACAAGTTACGACAATTCTCGAAGATATTGTTTTCCAGGTTGGTCGGACGGGAGTGATTACGCCTGTGGCTATTCTTAAGCCAGTAGTTGTGGCCGGTTCGACCGTTTCCAGGGCCACTCTGCATAATGAAGATGAAATAAAAAGGTTAGATCTCCGGATCGGTGATACAGTTGTGATCGCCAAAGCCGGTGATGTTATTCCTGATATAGTGCGGGTTATTCCAGAAATGAGAAATGGAAAGGAGAAGACTTTCAAATGGCCTTCTTCGATTCCGGCTTGCGGTGGAAATGGCCGGATCGAAAGAGTACCGGGAGAAGCGGCTTGGCGCTGTGTTTCCAAAGATTCTTTTGAACAGCAAAAACGCAAATTTCACTACTTTACTTCCAAGAAATGCTTCGACATCGACGGCTTGGGTCCACAAATTTTGAATCTGCTTATTGAAGCTGGTCTCATCTCTTCTTTTGACGATATCTTCAGCTTGAAGAAGGGTGATTTGCTCAACTTACCGCGCTTTGCCGAGAAGTCGGCTGAGAATTTGATTCAGGCCATAGAAAAGGCCAGGACTGTCACTTTGTCCCGATTTTTGACTGCGCTTTCCATCCCTCAAGTGGGTGAAGAGACGGCACATGATATCGCCAAGCATTTCTCCGGTGATTCGGCCAAGGGAACCCTGGAAAGTATTTCAAAAACGACCAAGGAACAATTTGAATCGATTGACGGTGTCGGTCCGATTGTTTCGGAATCTATCTCTTCCTGGTTTAAATCGGCCGGCCACAAAAAGCTGGTAGCCAATTTGCTAAAGTATATTGTTTTGATTAAGGACGAAATGTCCGTCAAAAGAATATTTGAAGGCCGGACTTTTGTCTTTACGGGTACATTGCCGACCTTGGAAAGGGAAGAGGGAGAAAGAATGGTCAGAGAGAATGGTGGGAATGTTTCAAGCTCGGTTTCGACCAAAACAAGCTATGTTGTGGCCGGGGAAAAGGCCGGGTCGAAACTAGAGACGGCCCGAAAACTAGGTGTGCCAGTTATTTCGGAGGAAGAGTTTCTGGGACTTTATCGAGATGGTGTCAAGTAATCCCTTAGGCTTTTTTCAATCCTGCGGATCTCTGCTTCCAGTATACCGGCATTTTCACAAAGGATTCGCTCCAAGGATTCACTCATCCTTTGGAAAATGCCACGGTATACCGGTCGCAGGATTGAAAAAAGCCTAAGGGATTACTTTATGCTGGGAATCTCGACTTGCCTCTGAGGTCGAACCTCGGTACAATCCACTTATGATTAAGATTGATGAATTGGAGCATTTGGCCACTTTGGCCAGGATAAAACTGACTGAAGAGGATAAAGAGTCACTTCTCAAAGAGTTTGACTCGATCTTGAACTATGTCGATCAACTAAAAAAGATCAAGGCTTCCACCGAAGCTGAAGACCGGGTGGGGGTAGTCAAGAATGTCATGAGGGAAGATAAGGTCGAAGTGATTTCAAAAGAAGACCGTGAAGGTTTGCTCAAGGAGGCGCCGGAGAGGGTCGGTGACTTTATTGCCGTCAAAAAGATTATTGAACAATGATCGCCAACAAAGTCACTCAATTGAATAGCTAACTGATCCCAAAGAGCCAAAGAATACATGAGCATTGATCTAAAAAATCTGACTATAGCCAAAGCAAAAGACTCTTTGAAAAAGGGCGATTTTACCGCCGTCCAGTTGACAGACGCTTATCTGGAAGAGATAGCTAAAAAGAATAAGGATATCAATGCTTACCTGGAAGTCTTCGATGATGCCAGGGAAAATGCTAAGGAAGCTGACAAAAACATTAAGACTGGCAAAATAGGGGCTTTGACGGGCATCCCTTGTGCCATCAAGAATAATATTTTGATTCAAGGCAAGATAGCCAGCGCCTCTTCCAAGATTTTGGAAAATTATCATGCCACCTATGATGCCACGGTCATAAAGAAACTCAAGGAAGCCGGAGCGATAATTCTGGGCCGAACCAATATGGATGAGTTTGCTATGGGCGGATCGACGGAAAATTCGGCTTATGGAGTTACAAAAAATCCCTTGGATCTCGATCGGGTGGCCGGAGGATCGTCAGGGGGTTCGGCCGCGGCCGTGGCCATGAATGGCGCGTTGTTTGCCCTTGGTTCCGATACGGGCGGTTCGATTCGCCAACCGGCCAGCTTTTGCGGAGTTGTCGGTCTCAAGCCGACTTACGGAGCCGTCTCTCGTTATGGACTTATAGCCATGTCTTCTTCTTTGGATCAGATTAGTCCGGTTACAAAAACCGTTGCCGATTGTGAGACGGTTTTCCGGATCATTCGAGGTTTGGATGTCAAAGACGGTACTTCAATTACGGAGGAAACTTTCATGGAGCGATTGATTGGTAAGCATAAACCGGTTATTGGCGTGCCGCGTCATTTTTTGGGAGGTGAAGGTATAGACCCGGAAGTTCTGAAAGCTTTTGATGTTTCGATGGAGTCTTTTAAAGATCTTGGTTATGAGATCGAAGAGATAAATCTTCCGAATATCGCTTATTCAATTGCTGCGTATTACATTATAGTTCCGGCCGAGGTTTCATCTAACATGGCCAGGTATGATGGTATGCGTTTCGGTCTACATCTTGACGGCAAAGATGGTATCGATGATTATTTTGAAACCAGACGGGCTGGTTTGGGCCGTGAAGTAATTCGCCGAATCTTGCTCGGTACTTATGTTTTGTCTTCCGGTTATTATGATGCCTATTACAATCGAGCCAATGCCGTTAGAAAAATGATTACGGCTGATTTTGAAAAGGCTTTTAAAGAAGTTGATGTTATCGCCACGCCGACTACGCCTGGTCCAGCCTTCAAAATAGGTGAAAAAACCAATGATCCGCTGACCATGTATCTCGAGGATATTTTTACGGTCACGGCCAATCTGACGGGAATGCCGGCCATATCTGTACCCTGCGGTTTTGTCAAAAGAGAAGGTAAGGATTTACCGCTCGGACTTCAGTTGACCGCCAGACATGGTGGTGAGAAGACTCTTTTTGAAGCTGGCAAGGATTTCCTGGGGGAATAAGTTATAATACTGACATGTCCCCGGACAATGTCTATCAACCTCCTCTACCCGACACATCCGTTTGGATAGTTTCAGCCTATCATTGGCTAGTCGATACCTACCCTTCTCTTGTCGCTTTTCTCAAGGATTTTTACGGTTTTCTGACCGGTCTATCTATCGTTCTTTGCGTCTTCTTTCTGATTGGCATCATATATTGCGTCGAAGGCCTCAAGCTCATAAGGAAGAAGGAAGAGGGGATACATGATCGCAAAGTCGAACCGGCTTTCGATGTAGCCGAAACGGGGGATACGGTTATGGCTCATCGCTGGGAGAATGCCTTGAAGCATGTCGATTCTGATAACCCCAACGACTGGAAACAGGCTATCATGGAAGCCGATATTATTCTCGATGATCTTTTGACCAAGCTCGGCTACAAAGGCGAAACGATTGGCGAGAAATTAAAGAGGATCAATCCTGGTGACATGAAGTCCATGAATGAGGCTTGGGAAGCCCATAAAGTGAGGAATCAGATCGCCCACGAGGGTTCAAATTTCAGCCTGAACCAGATCGAGGCCAGGCGGGTTATTCATATGTATAAGAAGGTCTTTGAGGAGTTTTATTATATTTAGCGAGCGACAAAATGACCATTTTGGATGGGCATATG
>CAYIFO010000005.1:0-6533 GCA_964362725.1 uncultured Candidatus Saccharibacteria bacterium | reverse complement strand
ATGCGCGAGCGAAGATATGACAAAGGTTCCCCTTTATTATATCTAGTTTTACCTTCTCTTGAAGACTAAGACCAGAATTATTACAACGAGCGCTCCGATTATGAACATGTAGCTCAAGATGAAGCTGGACTCTCGTGTCTCGGTTATATTTGGTTGTGGTTCATCACTTTGAGGCAAAGGTGCAGAGGTATTTTTAGTGGTATTCACTGAAGATGTGCTTGCAGTCGTTTTGCTGGCAATCGCGTAAATATTGCCTGGACCAGGTGCGGCCTCTTTGTTGCCTTTAAGCGACAGGGAATTTGAGTTGAAGAAAGTTATATTTGGTACGGAGAATAATCTTTCATACGCATATCCGCCCTCAAAGCAGTCTCCTTTGGATGAGACAAGCAGTACCAGATAACCTAGATTTGGAACAGCGTATCCTTCAATGACATGTGGTTGGTCCACGCTACATCCGGAATAATTGAAACTACCTTTTTTATCGCCGTCTTGGAAAATGTCCAGCCGGAAATCGGTTCGGCCGAAGGAACCAGTCGCGGGATTAAATTTCTCTTCGCCAATAACGGTTATCTGAGCGGTAATCTTATTTTTGGCCAGATCAATGCGTTTGACCAAAGTGGGGTATTGCGACAAAACGGACTCCAGTTTGGCATCATAGGCGTTTTGACTGCTATTCAAACTAATATCATCGCACCCCAAAATAACTTGTCTCACATTAGTCCTCAAACTGAGAGAGAACACTTCGGGGGGACAGCCTTTTCCTCCATAATTATTCAGCTCGTATATGATTTCTTCGGAATAGGGTGAGGCGGTTTGAATACTTGAGATAATGATTGATCCGCCTACGGTTGCATTGGTAACCGAAACACTTAATAAATAAAAGACGGCAAAAGTCGTGCTAAAAAGAGTTATTTTTTTCATGGTTAAATTGTACCATATTGGGATTTCCTAGGTCTGACCTCGGTGGATAAAAAAGAAAACCGCTCACGAAAGCGAACGGCTTTCGTGAGCGGTGAAATAACCTTATACGGGAATAGTACATGTCTTAATGGCGAGTCTCGCTTTTGCTTGGCGAAAGTACCAGCCTCTTTTTTCTTGCGGTAGGCAAAAGACTGTAGCGATCGCAAACAGTTCCCCGAACTCGCAGTCGAACTGATGGTATTGTTTCCAAAGATCTTCGACTGGTCTACTACCCGCTGATTCTTTCATAATAGCGAGCTTTGTCTCTTTGATTGCATCTGCCAAACAACAGAGGCTGAAGTGGACCAGATTGACAATTTTTTTCTTTTCCCGAATGATGCGCATGGCTGTGGCCCAGTCCACTTTTTCATACCATTCAAGATTGCGATTATTGATCTCGACGGTAGGGAATAGAGCCAGCAGTAATTTAACAAAATCATTCGTATATCTGATCCATCTTGCTGATGACTTTGACATTTGCGTATCTATCCATGCACTGTCTTCTAGCCTGGCGCAACAGATGCCGGCGACGACAACCGAAGTGACGAGAAAGCCGGCTACGCCGATTCCAATTAGAATGGTGCCGGATTCTCCAGTAATTGACCGGGGAAGTAAGAGGTACAATATCGGAAAGATTAACGGTCCAAGCCAAATTATTCTTAGTCCCCAATCTCTTATTTCAATCACGTATGGTATGACGGGAATTATCGGATTTGGCTGTTCTTGTGTGTACATCCAGGCTCCAGTCAATGCTGGACTGACCTGTCCGTGCGTGTGCATAGCACGGATACTTCGTTGTTCATGTCCTGTTTGTTTAACAAAAAAACAGCCTTTCGTAATGAGAGATAGAATCCATCGTATTAATTTCATAGAACCTTTCAATGCCAATGTTGAAATGGGGTTTCGGCCCGTTTTCTTCCGGCTAGGCGCCCAAGAAAACACTTCATTTCAGAGCAGTTTGGCGAACTGATCTTCGGCTAGTAGATCACACTACACATATAGTGTCAAATTTGTTGCACAGGTAGGACAGGATTGGAACCAAATTATTGGGAATGTGAAGCAATTACATGAGTTAGTAATATTTACCCTCTAATTACATAATTTGATCACTACATCTCCAGAAGTTTCAGCTGTTAATTTTCCCGTATTTCCTCCATTGTTTAAATATTTCCCATCGTATACTTTTATTTCGTATCTGAACTGTCTGCCATTAAGATATGGATTGTCACTTATTCTTCCATATCCAGAAGTACTCGTACTTAAGTCGCTGGTATTTCCGACAGTAATGTATTTATTGTAATTAGCTGGAACTACAGAACTTCTCATATCTACACCACCAATATTTTCGACATTTTCAGTATAAATTCTTGTTAAAGCGCTCACCCACTTTCCAGTGATTGTAAAAGGTAGAATTATTTTATCACCCTGACATTGAGTTTCACCAATAATTGATATGGTTGGCGGCGGTTCAATAGTAGGGGTAGGACGTGGTGCTGTATTTTGCGCAATTTGGGTTTGAATCTGTGTCTGTGTCTGAATTTCTGCTTTCAATGCGTTAACTTGATTTGTTAAATTTTGTATGGCCAATGTTTGTTCAGCATCTTTCGTGCATGTAAATCCTATTGGACATTGAATTATAGGAGGTGTCGAAGTCCCAGTTTCGGCGGTTTCTTGAGAATCGGAAGCTGAAATTTGACTAGATAACTCTTCATTTATTTTAGTCCTTGTCATTGGACCAACAAAACCAGTAGTAGGAAGTCCAACACTACCTTGATATGCGATAACCGCCTTAAGTGTCATTGAGAAGAAATTGTCAGTTGGTTTTAGAATAGACAGAAACCCTTTTGTAATTAAAAAGTCTTGAAGCTCATTAACCTCTCCGCCAATGGCTCCATACTTGAGATTGCCGTCAATAGAGGCGAATGTTATTGAGGGTGACGCGATCATTGTCACAAGACCAAGCAGTAATATTTTCTTCATATTAATATAAATTTATTCTATTAAGCAAAAAGCCCACCACGGGTAGAGACCGAAATCTCTCATACCAGTTTCCTGATATGGCCAGTTAGGACGACCCCATGATGGGTTCTTTATTCCTAACTGGACTTTTGCCGTGCCCCTAAGGGTTTAGGCCACATATTTAATTGTACCTCCAATATACAATTTAATATGTCTGTTGTATAGTCTATAGGTGGATATGATGTTCACAATGTGCACATGTTCACTAATTAGCCTATATGAAGATTAAACATCGAGAATATGAAAATATAGATTACATTGAATATATCGATATGTATATATATCTTTTGATAACTAGAAAAGATGACCAAAAAACGTTTTTAAAAATTAAAAGTAAGTTAAAAAATGTTCATTTAGATATTTTTGAAAAAATAATATTTTATAGTGCTTTAATAGAATTTGCATCTCTCGCAAATGATAAATTGTCATACAATCCTGAAAATTATGACAAGAAGCTAGAGCTTTTAAAATCAAAGGAGGAGGCTGAAAAAATGCTTACGAATTATTTATTGTCAATTGATAGACTTGTTTTCCTAGAAGCAATTTCTGAAATTACCTACTGGATGGCAAAAATAGAAGGTGCTAGACAGATAAAAATACACGAGGAATTTTTGTCTTCTTGGGCTTTGTGGGATAAATATTTAGAAAATAAAAATAAATATAAAAGAAAGGGTCAGCGAATTAAAGAAAAACTTAGGATTATTCTAGGCGATCAGGTAGATAATATTGAACAGATTTATAGTGATTTTATTGATGAAATTGGAAGATTTAAAGAGGGCAAGAAACACATTACTATAGATGTTGATCAAGAAATAGACACAAAAAGTGCTGAACCAAATCAATTGCTTTTTATACCAGAAATTAGGTCTGATGAAAGGAACTTTAGACTTATAAATGAAAACACTAAATGTGTTTTTTTAAATAACAAGGAGTATACCCTTAATGATTACTATGAAATAATTAAAAATGAAATTGACAAAAACTGGCTTAAAAGCAGAGATTTATTAAAACAAATCATATCTATATATTTAATAAAACGATGTCAAAGTGGAGACAATGATGCATATAATAAATTATTTACTTTATATAAGGATAAGGCAAAAAATGTTGCACTTTCATATATTAAAAAGAGAGGAAATACAATTGATGGACATGAAGTCGATGGACGGGAAGCTACGATATTAACAGTCCTCTTAAAAGGTGATGACCCATCTTATTTATATAAAATGTTAGAGCACAACCGATCAGACAAAAAAGGTATCGATGTTTTGAACAAAAAACCGTACGTTGCATTACAGGAGTCATACCAACAGATGTTTATGATGGTAAATAATCAATATGACTATTTATGCAAGCAATTATATGATTTAGAGAAAAATACAAAAGATTTTAGAAATAGATCAAAGAAAGCTAAGAAAGTTGAAACAAGAAGAAATTATTTTGAAAATATTTTTTCATTATCACAATATTCATTATTATGGTTCGAAACCACTCCAACATTATTTGAACTATTTACCCCGTTTCATTTTCTTAAGATTTCCCAAAACTACAATAAGTATCTATTTAGACCTGCTCCAAATCGAAATTTAACGACTTGGTTATTTGGAGATAAGGATAAAGAGTTTAAAGGGATGATCTGGATTTCTCTTTCTAACTTATTTGATAAACGAACACATAATACTAATGAATCTTTTGATGAGGCTGAATATTTTAAGGATGAGTCTGGTATATATAGAAAAGCTTCTCAAAAACATGAGAATAACTAAAACTGCGAATTTTTAGTTTTAGAAAAACCTTTATTTAAAAGCCCAGAAATGGGTTTTTCTTATTTCCTATATATATCGGTGGACAAGAAGGATCTTACTAATTAACAAAATTGAAAATGAAAAAAGATAAATATTTTCGTACAACAAATTTGAGCTTAGCAATATTTTTATTCGCCAATGACCAACAAATAGGTGGGATTAACCCCATAAATGCAGAACAAAAAGAATTTGCCTTCATCAAAACCGACTATCTAGAAGAGCTTGTCTTCATATATAAATTCGGCGAAAAAGACGATGATCGCTTGTTGGTAAATGTCCATAAATATGAGCAAGCTAGACGGGAATTATTAGACAGATTGAATGATTAACAAATTAACATTGAAATTAAAATGGAAAATAATAAAAATAATAGAAGAGTGTCATTGGTTATAAATGGTCAAATAGCTGAAACTGTATATGATCCAATCAAGAGTAAAACACAATTTGCTACATACCAAAATAATGAAGTTAAATATGTTGAATTTGTAAGTACCAACCACGGAGAATTTTATCCTCTTGATGCCCAAAATGACTTAGTTGATAAAAGAATAGTCTTATTACCATCAACGGCTTTAGAGTTTGGAACCACAGAGGAGCTCCTAATAGATATAAGAGAATATGTACACAAATATGTTGATATATCCCCCATGTTTGAAGAGTTGGTACCATATTACATTCTTCTTAGTTGGATATACGAACGCTTTTACGAACTCCCATACTTAAGAGCCATAGGAGACTTTGGTAGTGGTAAAACACGTTTTTTACAGGTAATTGGCTCAGTATGTTACAAACCCATATTTACTGGTGGAGCAACCACCACAGCGCCGATTTTTCACATCCTAAACGATATTAAGGGGACACTTATTCTCGATGAGGCTGATCTAAGAGCTTCTGATATGACAAACGATATTGTAAAGATTCTTAATATGGGTTATTCAAGAGGTGGCTCGGTACTTCGAATGAAAGGAAAAGACTTTTCTGAGACGAGAGCATTTGATGTATTTTCTCCAAAAATTGTTGCAACTAGAGAAACTTTCCGTGACAAAGCATTGGAAAGTAGGTTTCTGATAGAAGAAATGGGAAAGGGTACATTGCGACAAGACATACCGAGAAATCTTAGAGATGGCTTTGATAATGAAGCATTAGAACTCCGAAATAAACTTCTTATGTGGAGATTTAGAAATTTTAATAAGGAAATTGTTTATAGTGAATCCCCGATTGATAACATACACCCCAGACTCTATCAAATTATAGTGCCAATTATGGCATTAATTGAATCGGACGAGAAAAAAGTCTTGGTCAAAGAATTTATGACAAAGTTAAATGCTGAACTCATCGCAGACCGAGGATTAAGTAGAGAGTCAGATATTGTATATGCAATATTAAAATATGAGAACGACACAAAAAATAAAGAGGTCACCGTTGGAGAGATTTCAGAATATGTTAATACCGATGTCTTTGATTTTGACGACAAGATTACTCCTCGAAAGATTGGCTGGTATATACGAGAAAGACTTAGGTTAAAACCTGTCAAAACCAGAAAGGGTTTTGTACTTAATTATGAAAAGAACCGAAAGAAACTCGAACACTTAATGGAACGTTATGGGATTACGGAATCTGATATTCAAGGTGAACATGTGAACGAAGTGAACATTGTAGAGGCACTAACAGCTGAAGAAGTTGGTTTTTAGAGGTATACCCACAAGCGAAACTTATGAGATGCAAATTCAATAAACTTAATAATAAGCA
>CAYIFO010000004.1:0-30384 GCA_964362725.1 uncultured Candidatus Saccharibacteria bacterium | reverse complement strand
CCTTCTCCTTCAAGTACTCCCATGCCCAGTCTATTAGCGACCGTTGCCACTCCTTCAGTCGCTCCAGGTCAGTATTCAGCTACCATGTATAGCCAGATAGTCAATGTAGGAGGAAGTCTGGTCAGTGGCATGGGTTTTCAGGTAGGGATGACGACTTCGTATGGTGTAAGCGATGTGTACTATGTCGGTTCGTATGGTAACGGTCAGAATTATAGTCTTTCTTCAACGGGCTTGGCTTGTGGAACGATGTATCATTACCGAGCTTACGCTCACAACGCTTACGGCACGGCCTTTTCTCCTGATCAGACGTTTGTAACGGGGGCTTGTCCGACACCCAGTCCTTCTTCAAGTCCGACCGGGTATTATTATCAGACGGGAAACTTAACGGCTTCGGTTATTGAGGGGGTGGGGGAATTCCTAAGAAAACTATTCTTCAGATAACGAAATACCCCGCAACAAGCGGGGTATTTTTATGACAAAAGAAAATGACGTAATTCCTCACACCGTGACTAATTACACCCACCGCCTGCAAACGGATTCTTGGCCCCTCTGATCTCGAAGTGAAGATGCGGGCCGGTAGTGAGACCCGTCATGCCAATATAACCGATAGTTTGGCCTTTGAGAACATTATCGCCAACCGAGACCGTCGCCTTGGACAAGTGAGAGTAAAGAGATTGTGTGCCATTCTCGTGAGAAATAACCACAAAGTTACCGTAGCCACCATTCCAAGCTCCGTTGGACTTGCTTATTATTATCGTGCCACCAGCCGAAGCCCGAAGAGGTGTACCAACCGGAGCGGCCAGATCAACACCGTTGCGACCGTGGATTTTTTGGGTCAAACGGGCATTCTGAACTGGACAAGAATAGTAGCCAGGATAAGAAGGCAGGCTTGCGGTATTGACCAGCAAAGCCGAGGTTGGAATCTTGGAAGATGCAATAGTTGTCTGACCAATTTCGGCATTGGGTATGATGATCTTTTGGCCGATTGATAGCTTCGAAAGTGGATTGATATCGTTATAATTGTAAATATCTTCGGGATCGGAATTGTATCTTTTGGCAATACCGGAAACCGTATCATTCTTTTGAACCGTATAAGCGAGACCGCTGACCGGCAAGATAATAAGAGTTTGACCGGCCCTCAAAGTCGATTTACCGGAGATATCATTGGCCCACAAAATTGTATTGACAGAAACTTTGAACATTTTGGCTACTCCGGAAATAGTATCCCCGGGACGCACGACATATGTGCTTATTTGAGTGGATGTTTCTGGAATTTCGTTGTTTTCGGCCAGATCGGCGACCAAAGTTCCACCATCGATAACCGGAATAATTTCAGCCGGTTTGCTGGGATTCGGATCAATATTGTTGGCGGCTACCAACACAGATAAATTTTGGAGATTGTTTTCCGTCTTGGCCGGCTCTATTCTGGCCGAAACCTCCTCACCGCCAACTAATGAATTGAAATAAGAAATAAGACCAGCATTGGCGGTCTTACTGGAAACAGCTAATGAGCCTAAAATAATAAAAGAAAAAAACGAAAGACCGATAAAGGCCCTCGATACTGAATATTTGACTATCTTTTTTGATTCTGATTGCATAACATATTTGTCCTTCCTGCAAGTCATCCGTGACTGAATTTTACCTTTCTGCAAACTACACCTCTCCAAATATACGGCTCTACTTAGCCAATTTACCAAGTTATATTTTGAGGTGACTCCAATAGAGTAGCAAGCCTCAATTTATTGTCAATAAAGGATATACACTGTAAACTGACCTGATGAATCCGATGAACAAAGAACAGCAGGAAGCAATCGAGACGACGGAAGGACCGGTTTTGATTGTAGCCGGAGCGGGGGCGGGAAAAACCAGGGTAATAACCCATCGAATCTTGAACTTGATGAAAAAAGGTTGTCCAGCACAATCCATTCTGGCCATAACTTTCACCAACAAGGCCGCCAAGGAAATGAGGGAAAGAGTTGAATATTTGATACGGGAAGACAGGGATCTAAATCTACCAGTTTCCAATCAAATAAAACCATTCATCAGTACTTTCCACGCTTTGGGCGTCCACATTATCAAGGAGAATGCCTCTCTTCTGGGTCTGACGAAGCACTTTTCCATCTTCGATAGAGGCGACTCGCGCCGAGCCGTAAAAGAGGCTATGGAACAAGTCTCGGTCGACCCTAAGAAGTTCGATCCCAACGTCATATTGAACCTGATTTCCCGAGCCAAGGGAGATGGTTTGGGTTATACCGAATATTTCGATGGAGCCAAAGACTACATGCAAGAATTGACGGGGAGCGTCTGGGAAAAATATGAAAATATTTTGAATAAGGAGAAGGCTCTGGATTTCGATGATCTGCTTCTCAAAACTGCCAAAATTCTGGCCAAAAATGAAAGGATCCGTAAACATTACGGGGAACGCTGGAAATATATTCATGTCGATGAATACCAGGACACCAACCGGGTCCAATACAAAATAATCAAATATCTAGCCGAATCTCACCACAACATTTGCGTGGTCGGAGACGCCGATCAGAATATTTATAGCTGGAGAGGGGCGACTATCGAAAATATTTTGAATTTTGAAAAAGACTATCCGGAAACCAAGATTATCGTTCTCGAAAAAAACTATCGTTCGACCAAGACTATCCTGGCGGCCGCCAATTTCGTGATCGCCAAAAACCGGCTTCGCAAAAAGAAAAATCTATACACGGACAATGATCAGGGCGAAAAGATTTCCTTGAATGTTTCCTATTCCGAAACGGAAGAAGCCAGGAATATCTCCGAGACGGCCCGTTCACTCATAGAAAAGGGTGCTTCGCCTCGCAACATTGCCGTGCTTTATCGGACCAATTTCCAGTCACGGGTCCTGGAGGAGTCCTTCATCAAGAAAAGCATTCCTTATCAGTTGGTCGGGGTCAGGTTCTTCGAAAGGAAAGAGGTCAAGGATATTCTTTCCTATATCCGAGCGGCTCTAAATAGAGAGAGCTGGAGCGACATAAACCGGATTATAAATACGCCAACCCGGGGAATCGGCAAGGCGACGGTAGCCAAGATCGCCTCCAGCCGGGAAGATCTCCTGCCACCGGCCATGAAAATTAAAATAGCCAATTTTTGGAAAATATTGGAAGATATACGCCGAGAAATTATGGAAAAGAAACCATCGGAAACAGTCAGATTTGTCATTGAAGAGACAGGTATTTCAAAATCTTTACACCAAGACGGGGACAGTGAAAGTGAAGAGAGACTGCTCAATATCCAGGAATTGGCCAGCCTGGCGACCCAATATGATCATTTACCGCCGGAAGAAGGCATCGAAGCTCTTCTTTCCAACGCCGCTTTGGCAACCGATCAGGATGACCTTGAGAAAGACAAGGAGGCGGTCAAGTTGATGACGGTCCACGCCTCAAAGGGATTAGAATTTGAATATGTTTTCATTGCTGGTCTGGAGCAGGACCTCTTTCCTTTCAAACATACTGACGAAAAGGATATAAATGAGGCCGAAGAGGAAGAAGAGAGAAGGCTCTTTTATGTAGCTCTGACTCGGGCCAAGAAGAAGGTTTTCTTGAGTTATGCTATTATCCGGACGATATACGGAGCCCAGAGGGTCAGCGCACCTTCGGAATTTATCGAGGATATAGACGCGAGCCTGATCGAGGAACAGGTTCCGGAGAAACCGAGCGGGGCCAAAGCGCTTTTCATTGATTTTTAGGATTGCTAGAGTAAATCCTCGTATTCTTTTTTAATTCTGCGGCTCTGCTTCCAGTATACCGGCATTTTCACAAAAGATTCGCTCCAAGGATTCACTCAACCTTTGGAAAATGCTACGGTATACTGGTCGCAGAATGTCCTCGGATTAAAAAAGAATACGATGAGTTACTCTACACAAATAATGAAATTGATACCAAAAAAATCCTTGGGCCAGCATTTCTTGAATTCTAAACATGTGTTGGACCAAATAATCGAAGCTTCCCATATCCAAAAAGGGGAAGTGATTTTGGAAATAGGGCCGGGCACTGGTTTTCTAACCTCGGCACTATTACAGACAGGCGCCAGAGTTATTTCCGTCGAAAAAGATGATCTGGCCTATGATTTGCTTATCTCAAAATACTCCACAGAAATAAAAAGTGGTTCTTTGACCCTGATTCATGACGATATTTTGAATGATTCAGAAACTTTCAATCCCCAAGAGCCTTACCTGATAGTCGCTAATATCCCTTATTACATAACGGGTGCTATATTGGAAAAATTCCTGGAAAGAGAAAATCAGCCCAATCGAATGATTTTATTGATCCAAAAAGAAGTGGCCGAGAGAATAGTGGCTAGAGATGGAAAGGAGAGTATTCTTTCCATTTCCGTCAAGGCCTTTGGTCAGCCCAAAATTATAGCTAACGTACCAAGGGGAGCTTTCACCCCTCCTCCAAGTGTTGATTCGGCTATTTTGGCCATTGAAGATATCGGGAATAAGCAGTTTGTCGAAAAAAATGTCGAAATTAAGCGCTTTTTTGAAATAGTTAGAGCCGGTTTTGCTCACAAAAGGAAATATCTCAAAAGTAATTTAGAAAGTGTTATACCGATTCAGAAATTGGAAGAAATTTGGTCAAAAATGGGTCTTAATCCCAAGATTAGAGCGGAAGATATTACAAAAGATGAGTGGATTTCTGTCGCAAAAATGACTTCTTTGTGTGTCATTACCGCGAAAGCGGGAATCCAGAATTAATGAAAATATCAAAAATCAAAATGGAAAATGACAATTGAAAATGCAAAAAGCAATCACAAGACATTAGAACTTTTTACTTTGTCATTTTCCATTTTGATGTTTACATTTTCAATTCTTTTCTATCCTGGATTCCCGCTTTCGCGGTAATGACAAAAAAATAACTGTCCACAGAAACCAGAAAAGCTTTGTCTTTCTTTGCTATAATTAGCGGGCATGGCCAGCCTTCCTCGCCCACAAACGGTCCTTATTTTCCTCATTTGCTCCATTACCGTGGGAATGGTGGCCCTATCAGTCTATGGTTGGCCAAACTTTGGCAAATTTTCATACTCGAACAATACAATAGCCCAAATTCCTGCTCCAATAACCGCCACGGCATCCGATTTCGGTGGCCAAAATGACTGGCAAAAACAATTTTTTGAAAATGACAAAACCGGAGCTTACAAAGCCACGGAAAAAACCACCGCCAAACCCGCCGCAAAAAACTTACCGCTCACCGCCACCGATCTTCTGGGCCGTAATTTCTTCACGAAGTATGTCGAATTGCGCCAATCTGGCTTGAGCAGTGATGCCAAAGCAGTCAACAATGCCGCGGCGGCAGTCATAAGCGAGAGTTTGGCTGGAATAGCTGGAATAGCAGAACCCAAAGTCTATAGCCTGAAGGATTTGAAAGTGGTCGCCGACAATATCGAAACAACCAAAGCCTATGCCGAAAATTTGATGAAAATTCTCAAGGATTGGATGCCGGCCAAAAACGAAGTCGAGATTACCATGAATGCTTTTGAAAAAAACGACATGACCTTGCTCAAAAATATCGACATGGTAACAAATGGCTACAAGTCCGTTTCGGCCAAACTCTTGGCTCTGCCGGTCAACCAAACTTTGGCAGGGGATCATCTCGATCTCATAAACGGCATTAACCTGCAAATTTTCAATGCCCGGGCCCTGCGAAGAGCCGATGTTGACCCTGTTACGGCTTTGGCGGCCATCAATTTGGAAATAAAGAGTTTGGAAGCGATCTCCAAAGCCGTGGGGAATATGCAAAATTATTTCACCAAAGCCGGTATAGTTTTCGTCCCACCGGTTTCGAGCACAATTCTTCAAACTCAATAACAAATGATTGATAAGTTTTTCAAATCAATACAAAAACCTTTGGTAGCCGTAATCATTCTGGCGATTCTAATATTTTCCATACCGATACAAAGTTATGCAGTCCTTGGAGTAGGTGACGCGGTAGTGGTAGTCGGAGACACCAGTCCCACAGGCATCAAGAACGCCATCAATCATCAAATGCAGTGGCTCAAGAGCTTTACACTCGACCGCATTGCCACAATGATCACCAAACAGATCCTCCACCGGATGACAGCTGAAGTGGTCAACTGGATCAATAGCGGTTTCGAGGGCAGTCCGGCATTTCTGACCAATCCGGAAGGCTTCTTCCTGGATGTAGCCGATCAGGTCACCGGCGCTTTCTTGGCAACAAATGGGCCACTTTCTTCGCTTTGTTCGCCTTTTACCATCGACATTCGTCTGGCCTTGGCCCTAAACCAAGTAGCCCTAGCTGACCAGAGATACGTTTGTACCTTGAATAGGATCATCGAAGCCCAAAGTGGTGGACCGACTGTTACTATCAACGGACAAACGATCGTGGCGCCAAAAAAGACAATAAGTGGTTTTACTGGTGGAGATTTTTCACAAGGTGGCTGGTCAGCCTTCATGGCTATGAGCACCGAACCCCAAAACAATCCCATTGGCGCCTTTCTCACGGCCAAAAGCGACCTTAATGCCAGAGTCGCTTTGAGGCAAAATAAAATCTCGGCCGATCTCCAGATTGGCCAAGGCTTCATGTCCTGGGAAAAATGCGTGGATATACAAAATGGCACCAATCTTGATCTGAACAATGAGGCTGATATTGAAAAAAGCAGAGGTTTGCCGAGTAATCCCGGAGTTAAACAAGTCCAAAATCCTAATGGCACATTTACATATAGACAATGCGAAACTCAAACGCCCGGTTCGGTCATAGCCGAGACACTTAAAACCAACCTGAATGTTCCGGTCGTCGAGCTCGAGTTGGCCGACGATATCAATGCTGTAGTCAATGCTTTGGTCACTCAAATGGTTACAAAAATGCTCTCTGAAGGTCTGGGGGCTTTGAGCGGTGGCAGTTCCGGCAACGGGATTTCCCAGACACAGCTAATCATAAACGACATCAACAGCAATACGGCGGCTGCAGGCTCTATCGGTAATCTCCAATCCTCCATCAATCCGGCCGTCGATCATGTCAACACTTATGTGACCCTTTACGATGAATCTATCCGTTTACTCGAAGACAGTCGCAGTCGTTACTTTGCCGCCAAAGCATGCTTGGTTGATACTCTGACTGGAGATCCGTTCCTGAACGCTTCCGAAAGGCAAGCCTTCCAGATGAAAATAAGCCAGATAGACAATATGGTATCGAACAGCCTAGTTCCCAAACTAAATGCTCTTATGGATAAAAAAGGTAATGCTCTGACTGATCGCCAAGAACTTCAAGACCTGTCAGATTCGCTTTCCGGTACCGGATCAACAGCCGCCATCCAGGATGCCGCCCAGAAATATTCCGAAATGGTCCAAAGCGGTCGCCTCTACGATCAAAACAAGATCGATGAAGCTCAATTGGCTCTGACCAATACCCAAAGTCAGGTTCAGATCTTCAACAGGGAAGCGGCCGAATTGTACCAATACTGTTCTTCGAATAGATAAAATATGTTCAAAATCTTTACTTCAAAATCCCGCCTGTTTCTGATACCGCTTGTTATCCTGCTTTTGGCCGGAAGTTTCATTTGTCTGCCCAATCTTTCCGAAACCGCTTTGGCTCAAGACGCGCCGGCCGGAGCGGCCAATGCGGCACCAGCCACGAACAATCCGGCCACTGGAGGAGCAGTTACAAATACACCAGGTGGCACGGACGGCGGTATTCCAACCTTTTTTGGATACGGCTTTATGGACTTTATCAATTTTGGTTTGGCCAGCTTCATGAACTTCCTCTTGGGTATGGCGGCCTTCCTTCTGACCATGGCGGCTTCGATCATGGATGTCTCGCTTATCATGACCCTTCACATCAAGGACTTCGTCGAAGCCACGCCGGCCATATACACGATCTGGCAGGTGATTCGCGACATTACCGGACTCTTCTTCATCTTCTTCCTTCTCTATGCGGCTATCCAGATGATGCTCAATATGGGCGGAAGCTACGGTAAACTGATCAAAGATATAGTTGTCGCTGGTATTCTGATCAATTTCAGTTTCTTCATCGTGAGCGTTTTTATAGACGCTTCCAATATCGTTTCGCAGGCCATATATAACTCCATGAATCCAAGCGCCCAGACGATAGAGATCGATAAAGACACCAAACTGCGCGATCTGACTTCAAACATTACCGGTCTCAATCAAAACACCAGCACAGCCAAAGGCATATCCAATATTTTCATGAATAGCCTCAAGATCCAGTCCATATACGACACTTCCGGCAATAAACTGACTTCGGTCATCGGCAATCCGATCCGGATCATCTTGGTTGGTCTAACCGGAGTTATTATCATGATTACCGCCGCCGCCAGCTTCATCTTGGCCGCTTTGGCTTTCATCGCCCGCTTGGTCATCCTTCTTTTCCTCCTGATGTTCTCTTCACTTTGGTTCGCCGGTAGAATCATTCCTCAACTCAACACTTACATAGGAAAATTCACAGGTGCGCTTTATTCCCAAATGTTCTTCATGCCGGTCTATCTTCTCCTCATGTACGCCGCTCTGCGTATCCTCAATGAAAGCAATCTCATGGGCGCGGCCAACGCTTCGATCCAAAGTCTGCCCACCGGCGCCAATTGGGCTTTCCCCTTTATAGTCCTCGCCATCAATTTCGCCATGGTCATATTCATGCTCAACTTGCCCTTGGCGGTCGGCCTTGGTATGGGCGGACCGGCGACCGATCTATTCAAGAAGACTATTGATAAATGGGATGCGGGGAAGATTTGGGGGAATATCGGCGGAAAAGCTTGGGGAGGAACTTACAAAAATACTGTCAGTCGAGCGGCCAGTGCGATTTCGAGAAACGAAGGACTCAAGAACATTGCCAGCAAGTCAAAAGTTGGTGAATTAGCCCTCAAAGGAATACGCGGTACGGCTTCAGATTACAATAAGACGCTTGAAGGTCAGGTTGAGGCCAGGACGAAATTTGCCGAATCGCTGGGATACAATCAAAATGCCGTTAATACTTGGGAAGCGAGGGTGCGAGATTTGGGTGGACAATTGCGAGCTCTGGACGATACACCGGCCAATGCCGCCGCAAGAGCAACACTACAAAATGATATAAAGAATGCCAAACGCATAATCGGTGAAATGAAACTCGAAAGAAAAGAACAATATATGGAGAGAATTGATAGGAAAAGTCCAGACACTCTATGGACAAAAGTGGCACGAAAGGATAAGAAAGCAGCCGCAAAGATTCAAGTTGATGTTTATGAATCGGAATTGAAGGACAAGAAAGAATCCTTGAAAGAGGTAAGGGCTGACATAAAACAACTTCAAGCCGCTATTCGAAATAATCCGGCTGTGAACGGTAATCCGGCCGGAACAGCTACAGATGCACAACAAAGAGAAATTGATAAGCTGACACAAAAAGCAAATGATGCCCAAACCGAGGTTGATACAATGGAAAACAACTTGGCTCTGGAAAAACTGGATGCCTCAAGATAAAGATAAAAATATGGAGTATCAATTCAAAGACTTAGAAGAAAGATTCAGATCTCTCCCGAAAGCAATGCAAATTGCCCTAACTTCGGCTGAGACGGCTAACACAATGAAAAAAATAGCCGAGGCACATCGGTTGGGAATAGAACAGGAATCAGCACTCTATGATATAACGAGTTATGTAATGCTTGGTCTAATACATCCAACAGATTTTGTTCATACATATTCAAAAGAGGCAAGGATCGGAGAAAAACAAGCCAGAGAAATAGCCGACGATATCAACAGAGAAGTTTTTGAGAAGATAAAGTCTTCAATGAAAGAAGAGGTTGAAGAAAAAAAGGAAAATGATACAACTTCACAAACAGATTATAAAGAAAATATCAACGATAATCTTGTCGAGAATAATCGTAAATCTCCCGAAGAAAAGCTCAAACCAACCCATGTTTCCGAACTGGAAAAGGCGGGTGGTTTTACGATAGAAGAACTGGGACATCCGATCAACAAACACGAAATGATGGTGGTGGATCGCCGGAGCGAGCCGGATCAAGTCGAACAGGCCAAGATGGCGCCGTTGCCAAAGGCTTTGGCTTACAATCCGCCCCAGATCAAACCAAGGTACCAGGAAAAAATACCGGTCGCTCTGCCAACATATTCCAAGACTGAACCTCCGCCAAACCTGCCAATTGCCGAAAATATTCAAGATCAGCCAAAAACACAGGCGGAACCAAGCTACGCAAAGGAACCAGTTTCAAATGTTCCTGATCAACAAGTAAACACTACTTCTGAAGAAATTATTTCGACGAGCGAGAGTGATCAAAAGGTTAGTGTGGAAAAAAACCTGTTAGCCATAAAAGAAGACGCGGTCATGAATGAAGGGAAACCTATCGAAGCCCTCCTTCGCCAAAACAACGAAGAGCAAGCTTCACCTAGAATAAAAATAGATCAATCGGCAACGCTACCAACCTTCATTCCGGCCATGGGACCAATCGTGGATATTAAAAATAAGGAGGAGATAGAGCAAGTTCCGACCGAGAAAAAAGTTGAGCACTACAAACCCAGACCGCCCGAACCGTTCCCGATCCCGAAAATAACCAAGTCTGATCTATACAGAGAGTCCATTGAGTGATAATAACCGCTTTGCTGTATAATAATAGAGTAAATGAGATTCCAGGTTCCCCAATTTATAGAAGTGGACGACAAGATTTTCGGCCCTTTGACCTTGAAGCAATTCATATACCTGGTCGGCGGCGGGGGATTGTCATTCCTTATATATGTCCTTTTGGACAGTCTTCTTTTATCGGCTCTGCCCATCCTTCTTATCATGGCCATTTCAGCCGCTTTTGCCTTTTATAAGGTCAACAACAAACCTTTCGTCAATGTTCTTGAGGCCGCTTTCAAGTATTATTTCGGCAACAAGCTTTTCATCTGGAAAAAAGGAAGGTCAAAAGCATCGGGAGTGAGTGAAAATCAAAATAACGAAGCCGGTGATTATGCCTCCTTGATTGTCCCCAAAATTTCCGACAGCAGACTCAAAGATCTGACCTGGAGCCTGGATATAAGAGAGACAAAAGTGCCGGAAATTCCCAGAAATATTAGGAACAATCAATGATATGACAGCCGCCCAAGCAAAAACAACTCAAGATTTCGTGCCTATTCAAGAGGTTCGCGACGGGATCATCGTCCTCAAAAATGGCGGTTTGCGCAGTATTATCCTGGTTTCGTCCCTGAATTTCGCCCTCAAATCCCAGGACGAACAGAATTCGATACTGATGCAATTTCAAAACTTTCTCAATTCCTTGGATTTTCCCATTCAGATCTTTGTCCAATCAAAAAAGCTTGATATTAAGCCTTATTTGGCTCTGCTGGAAAATCGTTATAAGGAACAGGTCAGTGAACTCATGAAGATCCAGGTCCGTGAATACATCGGCTTTATCAAAACCTTCGTCGAAAGCACCAATATCATGTCCAAAAGTTTTTTTGTGGTTATCCCTTATGATCCGGCCATAATAAACGCCAATAATCCTATTGTCCGAATGTTGCCCGGCAAAAAAAGAGGGAGCGATGCTAGGCAAACCGATGATCAACAGTTCCAGGAATACCGAAGTCAGTTGGAACAGAGAGTGGCCGTGGTCGAGCAAGGTCTGGTCCGTTGCGGAGTCAGAGCCGCCGAATTGGGAACCGAGGAGGTGGTAGAATTGTATTACAAGCTTTTCAATCCGGGCGAAACGGAGAAACCGGCGCAAGTTAATTGAAAAGGTAAAAATCAAAATGAAAAATGACAGATTAAAATCAAAGATTGAATCGCATCATTTTGTGAAATATTTAAATTTTGCATTGTCATTTTTCATTTTGATTTTTAAATTTTAAATTTCATGACATTCCTAAACAAATTATTCGGCAAAAAAGAGGAATCGCCAGTGACTTCGGTTTTGCCGGATGAGCTCTTCAAAGCTGGAGCCTTGGAACTCAAGGACATCATCGCTCCCTCAGCACTCAAAATAAGTCCCAAAGATATAAATCTGGGAAACAAAGTTGGTCGAACCCTCTTTATCATTTCCTATCCGCGCTTCATAGACGAAACCTGGTTCGCCCCCATCATCAATCTCGACAAAATCTTCAACATCTCTATATTCATCCATCCCGTCGACACCGCCAAGATTCTCCGGCATTTCCAAAAGAAAGTGGCCGAGGTCCAGAGCCAGATCTCCCGCCGGGAAGAGAAGGGTTTGGTTAGAGCTCCCGAATTGGAGACGGCCTATCAGGATCTCGAACAGCTTCGCGATCAGCTCATGCAGGCCCAGGAGCATCTTTTTGATGTCGGCGTTTATATCACTATTTTGGCCGACAATGAAGTGGAACTCGACAAGCTGGAATCGGAAGTCAAATCCATCCTCGAATCAAAACTGGTCTATGTCAAACCGGCTCTTTTCCAGCAGGAACAGGGTTTCAAGAGCGTTCTCCCGCTTGGCGATGATTTATTAGCCGTCCATTCCAAGCTCAATTCCTCGCCTCTTTCTTCGCTTTTCCCATTTGTCTCCTTTGATCTCACATCGGACAAAGGAATCCTCTACGGTATCAATCGCCACAATTCTTCTTTGGTGCTCTTCGACCGTTTTCTTCTGGAAAATTACAATTCGGTCACATTCGCCGTTGCCGGAGCCGGTAAGTCTTATTGCACCAAACTCGAAATCCTCCGAACCCTGATGTTTGATACTGATGTTATCGTCATCGATCCGGAAAAAGAATACGAGTACATGGCTGAAGCGACAGGGGGCAAGTACTTCAATATCTCCCTCAATTCCGAACATCATATCAATCCTTTTGATCTGCCTATGCCCCGTGAGGACGAATCGGCCAGCGATGTCCTTCGTTCAAATATTATCAACTTAGTCGGCTTATTCCGTATCATGCTCGGAGGTCTTTCCCAGGAAGAGGATGCTATTGTCGACCGGGCTATTACCGAGACTTATGCCTTGAAAGATATTACGGCCGAAGCGAATTTCCAGAATATTGAACCGCCTCTTTTGTCCGATTTTGAATTGGTTTTGGCTGGAATGGAAGGCGCGGAGTCCCTTGTTCAGAGATTGTCCAAATATACCAAAGGTACCTGGTCGGGCTTCATCAATCGTCCATCCAATGTCGATATCAACAAAAAGTTCGTGGTTTTCTCCCTGCGAGACATGGAAGATGAGCTCAAACCCGTGGCCATGTATATAGTGACCCATTTCATCTGGAATGCCGTCCGCAAGAATCTGAAAAAACGCCTTCTGGTCATAGACGAAGCTTGGTGGATGATGAAATCCGAAGATACGGCTTCATTCCTTTTTGGTTTGGCCAAAAGAGGGCGCAAATACTTCTTGGGTTTAGCTACAATCACCCAAGATGTCGATGATTTCTTGAAATCACCGTATGGTTTGCCCATCCTGACCAACTCCTCCATCCAAATACTCCTCAAACAGTCGCCGACTGTCATCGACCATATTCAGCAAACTTTCAACCTGACAGACGAAGAAAAATATCTTCTTCTCGAATCTGACGTAGGGGAAGGGATCTTCTTCGTCGGCCTCAAGCACGTAGCCATGAAAATAGTCGCTTCCTATACCGAAGACCAGATCATCACCACCAATCCCGCCCAAGTCATGCAGATTGCCCAGGCCAAGAAGGAATTGGCGGCTACTGGACAATAGAAAGTTTAGATCTTCTTACAAGTAAGTAGGGCAGTATTCATTTTTAAAAAGTCTTTTTTTACTTCAAAACCAACTTTTGCTAGCCACTCAGCCTGGTCTTCTATAGGTGCAAGATCGTTTAGATACATATGGTGATGAGCCCATTCAGTCAGCGTTTTCTCGTCAGTGGCATGTTCAACAAGGTGATGATAATGTAGTGCGTGATTATGTGCCGCTTTATGTTTGTCTGAATGAGTAACTAGATCACCAAATGGCTCGTCTGTTACCGGCTTTGCCAAAAGGTGTAGTTTTACAAATTGAGATGGCTGATTCGGCTACGGTAGCCAACATTCAGATAGCCGATTGGATTGCAGGAGCTTTGGCACGATATCTTGAAAAGGGAAAACTTGGAGAAGAATGTTTCAAAATTTTGAAAGAGAATATTATCGGGGAAAGCAGGGAATTGTTCAACGGAGAATTGACTACACTGTAAACAAAAAATCCGCCGAGGCGGGTTCTTTGTTAGAAGTAGCGTCTCACAAGGTGGTGCTCTCCAACTCAAGCCCCAGATACTCTGAGGGAACATCGGAGCGCCTCGTAAGTTATTATTGCATACTTCTGCTGGTAGCCTAGCAAATGATAGACCGCTTGTCAACTTGACCTGTTAATAACTACAATTTGTAATAAATAGAAAGATCGCCCAAGCTAAAAAAGAATTGGCTGCCGTTTCAACCTAGTTATCCGATATATTTAAGCACGCCGGCATTTTTGAATTCTTCCAATGCCCGATCAAATAATCTAACCAGTTTAGTCTCGTGGTAGTGAGCCATTAGGATAAATATGGTGGCCGCCGGTATCATGTTTAAAAACGGTATGAATTCCAAAATTATCGTGGCCGCGTATCTCACCCAAAGCCATCGAATAATCTGTTTTTTCCACCAACCCCCTCTCATTTTTCCCAAACACCAAAAAAACATGATGATGGAAAGGAAAAAAGAAAATATCGTCACAAAAATAATTCCAAAAATACCTATATCCATTGGAATATCCAGAACATCTTTCATAACTGCAACCGCCATCATAATATAGGGAAAGTTTGGTTTTGTCGGTGGTTCTTTTAACAACTTCTTTTCGTCATTTTCGTCAAAAGACGCGTCATTTTCGTCAAAAATAGCCCGAACTTTGTCGGTCGTTTTTCGAATCTCCCTGATTTGTCTGTCTTTTGAAAAATCCGACATATTTTGCCTCACGGGTGTTGATTGACCGTATCTTGAATCATTATCCATAAGTTAAAGTCTATCATAACGATCTGCTTAGTCCCATTTCTGGTGATAACTCCCTAATTTCGCTTCCATATTCATGGTAAAATGTTCAAATGAGCCGACCTCTTCTCTCATTCATGGCAATCTTCGCTCTTTCTGCCGTTTTTACTCTCTATTCTTCAGTATCAAAACAAGCCCTAGCCCAAAGCGTACCGGTAAACGGAGCCGGTATAGAGCTTTCTACTTCTATAAACAATCCCGAACCGGGCCAAATGATCACGATCACGGCCCGCAGTTATAGCGCCGATATTTCAGCTTCAAATATTACTTGGACAGCCGATGGTAAAATGGTAAAAAAGGGCTTAGGCGAGAATGTTCTGGAAATTGCCGCTCCTCCTTTGGGAAAAACTTTGTCAATAAAAGTAACTGCCATTACTAGCAATGGAGTAAATCTTAACCGATCTTTGAATATCAAATCGGGTTCGGTTGATCTGATTGTGGAAAATAACGGCTATGTACCGCCTTTTTTCAAAGGAAAATTACCCGTCTCATATCAAAATACCGTCAAAATTATCGCTATTCCTCATTTAGCCGATTCATCAGGTAAGGAGTACGATCCTCAAACTCTGGTCTACAAATGGAAAAAAGGCAGTCAGGTTATAGAAAACCAGTCTGGCTACGGTGCGCAATCGATCACTTTGGTAGGGGAGCTTGTACCACGCAATTACACAGTTACTGTCATAGTTTCCACTCGTGATGGTTCGGCCCAAACCAGTGGTACGGCTACAGTCTCTTTTGGTTCACCCTCGGTGGCTTTCTATGTTGACGATCCTCTTTACGGCCCTCTTTTCCACAAAACCATAAATGATATCGTCAGGATCGGCACCGAAAGGGAAACGGGTGTTTTGGCCGTGCCTTTTGGCTTCAACAAACCGGAAAAAGGCCTGGGTAACTTGGTTTTGGCTTGGCTTATCAATGGCTATGAATATCCCGATTTGGCTTCCAATCAATCGGTTATCCTGCGCACCCCCGATAATACCCAAGGTTCTTCGGACATTTCCATATCGGTTAGAAACAAAAAAGACATACTCCAAGGTTCATCCGCTGGTTTCTCGGCTGTTTTCATATCCAATCAAGCCAGTAATGCCGATATTGTTAACTTTTAAATACATTGATTAACATGAATCATCAAAATACTTCAAATAAAGCACTTCTAACCACATTTGTTTTATTCCTTTTCTGTCTACCTCTTTTATCCAATGCCCAAACGCCAGCCGCCAAAGTTAATTCCGATTCAAATTATAAAGTTCTGGCCCCTTTGCCCTGCATTGAAAGTCCGGCTCGAACAGTTACCGACGGTTCGGGGAATTCATATACGGTACCGGCAATAACATGCCTAAAGGGTGGTAACGGCGCGATCCAACCCGAAGTTAGTTTCAAAACCTATATCCAGTACACCTTCAATCTTCTGATTGCTCTCTCGGCCGTCGCCGCCGTGGTCATGATAGTCTGGGGCGGTTTCGAATATATGCTTTCCGGCACTGTTATGGGCAAAAATGACGGTATAGGCAGAGTCAAAAACGCTCTTTTTGGCCTCATTCTAGTCCTAGGTTCGTATTTATTACTTAGAACTATTGACCCAAGGTTGGTAAATATTTCCTCGACTTTGGTGCCACCAATAAAACTTAGCAATAATATGGTCGCACCGGTGACATTGTTGCAACAGTTGGAAGCTGACGCAAATGAATTTGACCTCAGAAGAGATCAGATTGGGGCACTTTTACAAGAAACTGCTTCAAAAAAACAGGCGAAACAGGCAGAATTGGACGGCATTAACGCGAAACTTGCTGAAATGAGCTCTTCCGAGCCAGAATATCAATCATTGCTACTTGCCAAAGCTAAAGCGGAAAATGAGCTTAAAAAGCTTGGTGTTAATTTTACATCGCAACTATCCGAAAGTGCCATGAATGGTACGCTTACAAGCGCCGCAAATGCTTCGTTAAATCCTCAAAATGAAGTTGTTGATGTTATTGATCAAATAAATAAAGACGAGAAAAAGATTAAGGAATACGAAAAATTGGGCACGACAAAATTAAATGGGCTGGGAGAAAATGATACCAGAAAAATAAAAGATAATGCTAATTATGCTTTAGCAACTTTGAATCTTATAAAATTAAACAAAATTATCGACGATATTCCTTCCAGATTATCTTCAATATTTAGCACGACACCACTTTCGGTTGAAAAAGATGACGGTAGCGGACGAATGGTCATTGTTGGACGAAGTGAGGCCAAAATAAGTCTACAAAATAAAATAGCTGAAATCGAAGAGATGACTAAGAGTCTGACTGATCAAAGCAAAAAAAGCGAGCTTGAAATTAAGATTGCCAGCATAAAAAAGGCTTTGGTTGATAAGTTGGGTAAATAAAATGTCAAAGAAATCCAATACTTTAATAATAGTAGTAATCATCCTCCTTCTAATAGCCGGAGGCGCTTACTGGTATCTATTCTGGTACGGTCCGGGGAATACTATTACGCCCGTGGTAACAGGGAACAATAGACCGACAGGATTTCGACCATTTGGGACTTCTACACCGATAGATAACGGCAATGCAACGACAGATAACACGAGTCCTGACGAAATTCCGGTAAATAATATAGAGCCGGGCACACCGATTCCGAAGCTTCGCCTACTTAGCAATAGCCCAGTTGGCGGTTATGGAGCCAATACAACAGCCCAAACCACATTTATTCGCTGGATTGACCGTGGTCGTGGCAATATTTACGAAGCTAGAAAAGATTCGGGTACGATCACAACTCTTTCAAATACAATCTTGCCCAAAATGTACGAAAGCGTCTGGAATAGGAATTTAAACGCTTTTATAGGATCAATCTTGGATGAAGAAAGTCTACCCAATACTCTTTATGCCGAGATCAAAATCTCATCTGCAAGACTTACCACAAATGGCCAATCAAATGCTTCCTCTTCTCAAACTATTAGGCCAGAGATCGATGTTACGCCTTACGAACTAAAAGGTAAGAATTTGCCCAAAAATATGATTGGTTACGCTGTCTCTCCTGATGGCAAGCAAATCTTCATGCTGGTCAATGAAAGCAATAATGGGATTGGTTATATCGCCAATTTTGATGGTACTTCGGTCAAGAAAATATTCACGACCCCTCTTACCAAGCTCAATGTCGAGTGGCCCGAGACAAACACGATCGCTCTTACGACCAAAGGTACGGCCAGTGAGCCGGGTTTCCTCTATTTCGTCAATCCCAAAACTGGTCAGTGGAAGAAAATTCTGGGACCAATCTTTGGTTTGAGTACCAAAGTTAGTCACGATGCCAAATATGTCATCTTTTCAGCCACCGGCCGAAATCAAACCTTGGTTACTTCGATTTATCCAATCGGCAAAAATACACCTGTCGATCCAATGGTCAAGACTTTGGTTGACAAATGTGCTTGGGGTAATTTTCACAAAAATGTAGTATATTGCGCCACTCCTGTCGATATCAGTCTGGCCACTTATCCCGATGATTGGTATCGTGGCTCGGTCTCATTCACAGACAAAATCTGGCAAATAGATGCCACAAATGGGGAAGTTCATCTCGTAGCCGATATTGTCGATGAATCTGATCGCCTCATTGACGCTTTCAATCTCGGTCTGGATTCGGAAGATTCCACGCTCATATTCATGAACAAAAACGACCTTTCTCTCTGGTCATATGATCTGTTCGCAAAATAGGTTAAGTAGGGATGGTTGCGAAATGAGAAGGATACACTGCTTTGTTTCGAGAATAGTGATTAGCGAGCCAGATAATGCAGTTAGATAAAGAAAAGGTGAAAGGACTTGCCTATGACTCAAGAAAACTAAGTTTGGTCTGGCGAGCGCTCGCAGAAACAAAGCAGTGTATCCTTCTCATTTCGCAACCAAGTGTCTTTTACTTATATATAATTCCTGACCAAGAGTGAACAGTGAGCTCACAGACCAATAAATGGCTATAACCGCGGCCGCTTGAGGGAAACTGGCGGGGATAATCCAGTAAACCGAGACAAAAGCGACGATAGGCAGAAGGTATTTCATTTGGGAATTCATGGAGTTGGCCAATTGATTGGCTGTATCCAGTTTCCCGCCATTTCGAAGGGTATTTTCAGTCATAACTTTTTGTTGTTTGGCCGCCACGGAATAATGCAACTGAAAATATTGAATAACTCCTGTTATCAAAGCCAAGATAAGACTCTTTTGAGTCAAATCAAGACCTAGGAGTGTCGGCTTGACGACCGGCAAGTCAATGAAACTATAGAGCAAATCTGGCTGGATAGTGGGAATTATTTTGTAAAAAACCGAGATCAGGGCGATAAGGATGGGGAGCTGGATGATAAGGAGAAGAATACTTGAAAAAGGTTTGATTTTTTTGGACTTATAAAGCTCCATGACTTTGAGGGCCTGCGTCTGTTTGTCCGAAGCATATTGAGCTTTGATCTTATTGGCTTCCGGTTCTACCTCTTTCATCCGAACTTGAGTAAGTAAGGCGCTTTTCGAAAGAGGGAAGAGGATAAGTTTGATAATACAAGTAAAAATGATAACCGCGACTCCAACATCAATACCGGGAATAAGATCCATAAGACCGACCAAACCATTGTAGAGCGGCAGGAAAATAAAATTATGGTACATATAGGGGCTATTCTACTTCAAAAGACCGCTTTTTACAAAGATTTCCTTCATATCCTTCACCAAAACCGACTGTTCGGCACCCACAGCCAGACTTTTGGCAAAAATGATCGCTTGCCTATCATCCACAATACCGTCTATATAGGGTTCCATAGCTATGTACATGGATCGGCGCAGTTTATTGCGACCCACGGCCGTCTTGGCTATTTTTTGCGGAACAACCGCGGCCAATTTTGCCTTTCCGGGCAAAACTATCACCCGAGCCAAGAAAAGAGAGGAGTTGAAGACTCTTCCTTTTTTCATAACTAGATCAAATTGACCAGTTGTCAGCCTGTCTTCCTTCGGCAACATATTTATACCACGAGACGTTTACGTCCCTTGGCCCGGCGCCTAGCCAAAGTCTTTTTTCCAGCTGTTGTTTTCATGCGTCTCCGGAAGCCGTGGGACTTGGCCCGCTTGCGCTTTTTCGGTTTATAAGTAAATGACATGCCTACACTATTACATATTTATAACTTTGCATCAAGTTTCAGTCTTCTCCACACCTTATCAACATAAAATATACCTCTCCACAAGTTTGCAGAATTATAAACAGGTATATACTTGGAGCTATGCAGGATTATTCAAAAATGTGGCAGACTGCTCTCATTGAGATCGAGTCTGGAGTATCCAAAGCAAATTTTTCCACTTGGTTCAAAGAAACAAACATACTAAAAGAAGAAGAGGGGGTCATTTATCTAGGCGTTCCCAATTCCTTCACCCAGGAATGGTTGGTCAAAAAATTCCACAACTCAATTCTTCGCATTTTGAGGCAAATGAACGAACATATCCGGGCTTTGGAATACATCGTTGTCAAAGACGAAGCTAAAAAGTCCGACTTGTCTAGAAAATCCTTGTTGGCTCCGACCATGTCTATGCCTTTGCAGGATTTTTATATCAATAAGGAGGACAATCTCAATCCCAGATACACTTTCGACAATTTTGTCGTCGGTCCTTTCAATGAATTGGCTCATGCCGCTTCCCAAACCGTCATAAAAAACCCCGGCCAGATTTATAACCCGCTTTTCGTCTACGGTTCGACTGGTCGCGGCAAAACTCATCTCATCCAAGCCGTCGGAAACCAGATCAAAAAGGTCCATCCCAACAAAAAAGTCTATTACTTGACCTCTGAACGTTTTGGTTCGGAATTTTTCGTGGCCATCCAGGAAGGCAAGGTCCAACCTTTCAAGGAAAGGTATCGCAAATACGATATTATTATCATGGACGATGTTCAATTTTTCTCCAATAAAGACAAGTTTCAGGAAGAGTTATTTCACTTTTTCAATACATTCCATGATACAGGACGACAGCTCGTCTTTTCATCGGACCGTCATCCCAATGTCATTCCCGGCCTTGAAGAACGTCTCCGGGGACGCTTCAGCGTCGGTATGATCGTCGATATACCTGAACCCGACCATGAATCGAGAATGGCTATAGTCAAAACAAAGTGTTCCGTTCATGGTATTACTCTGACCAATGAGGTGGTTGAGGTTATTGCCGAGGCTATAGAGGATAATATCAGGGAAATAGAGGGTCTTATCAATGTCATAGCCTGTCAGACCCAACTCCGCAATCGTGAATTGAACCTAAATGAGATAAAAAGTATCCTCAAAAACAGCGCCAAACCCAAAAAAACCGTTCTGATCAAGGATATTGTAAAAATCGTCTCCGATTTCTATAATGTCGATGAAGATAGTATATACAATAAGACCCGGAGAAAGGAGGTGGTAAGACCCCGCCAGGTTCTTATGTACATTCTCCGTGAGGATTTTAGTATTTCTTTTCCTTCGATTGGAGAAAAGTTGGGAGGAAGGGATCATACAACCGTGATTCACTCTTATGAGAAGATAAAAGAGGAGATCAAGACCGACGCTGTATTGTCGCAGGAGATCAATCAGGTTCGATCTATGTTATAAACTGTTTAAAAGTTGTTAATAAGATGTTTGTTTGTCTCGTATAACCAGTGATTAAAAGACTAATTAAAACAGGAGAATAAACATTAGGAAAATTCATAAAGAAACTATTAACAGGTAAAGTTAAAAATGTTCCATAAAACACTAGGTAAATATTAAATAAAATAGCTATCAACATATCCACTCGACTAATAGTAATAAACCTAAATTTAATAAAAAATAATCCACATACTATCATGAAATTAGAATTAAACTTTCAAAAACTCAAAGAAACAGTCCTTCTAATTGATAAAGTTGCCAGCAAACACCTAACACTCCCAGTCCTTTCTTGTATTTTGATTGAAGTAAAGAAAAATCTGGCAGTATTCAAAGCAACCAATCTTGATGTTGGTATAGAAGTGGTTGTACCGGTCAAAACCAACGAAGAAGGTATTTTGGCCGTCCCGGCCGGGATTCTGTCGTCTTTTGTTTCCCAAATATACAACGACAATCAGATAGTGAAATTGGAAATGGTTTCCGGTAATCTCAATCTCACCACTTCAAAATCAAAAGGAACCATAAAAACCGTTCCCCCCGAAGATTTTCCCAGTATTCCAAAAGTTTCAGATGGTCAAAAATTCACTATCGCGGCGGAAGCATTCGTCAAAGGTCTAAAATCAGTCTGGTACAGTTCTTCCGTTTCCAGCGTCAAACCGGAACTTTCCAGTGTTTATGTGTACAATGACGGAAATAGCCTTATTTTCGCTGCCACTGACTCTTTTCGTTTGGCCGAAAAACGGATCAAGTCGACGGTCGCTTCGAGTGTCAGTGATATTCTTATTCCTTTCAAAAACATCCCGGATATAATGAGGATTATTGAAAATATGGGTGAAAATATGGAAGTGGAGATAAGTAAAAATCTCATTTCCTTCAAAGCCCGTGATATCTACCTAATCTCCAGACTGATTGATGGGGTTTTTCCTGATTATAAACAGATCGTACCAAAGAGTTTTAGTACCGAAGCCATACTTTTGAAGCAGGACATGATCAATGCCTTGAAAATATCCAATATTTTTTCAGACAAATTCAACCAGATTCACCTTATCATCGATCCCAAAGCCAAAATTTTTGAAATTCAGACCAAAAATAATGATGTTGGCG
Organism: uncultured Candidatus Saccharibacteria bacterium; assembly: GCA_964362725.1. Taxonomy (GTDB): domain Bacteria; phylum Patescibacteriota; class Minisyncoccia; order Phycocordibacterales; family PALSA-1337; genus C7867-002. The sequence continues at coordinate 7,746 of CAYIFO010000004.1, read as the reverse complement.
AGAATAAGACGGCCGTTGACGCGGCTTTGACAGGGGATAGGATAGAGATTAACTTCAACTACAAATACATTGCTGATAGTTTCCAATCAATAGACGCGGATAGCGTTTCCCTGCAGCTTAGCGGCATGAACCGTCCAATGGTCATAAGACCAGTTTCAGGTGACCAGTCATTCATGTATATAGCCATGCCCATGAATCGTTAATATGTTCGGCATCTCGGAATTTTTCAAAAGAGTCCAAAATTCCTTTACCAAAGAGGTTTTATCGCGCACGGCGATCAAAGAGGCGATAAAAAAAGTTACGGGAATCGATATTGCCATTGAAGACATCAACCAAAAAGATGGTATTGTGATGTTAAAAAAACTGGATTCGGCGGCTCGTTCGGTTATTTTTATAAAGAAGAATAGGATATTGGAGGAAATAAGGATTGGGCAGGCGATTCTGGATATAAGGTAAACAAGAGCCGGACACATCTTTTAGGCGACGCCAGTTTCCCCTTCGTTTGACTCGCTTCACTCGTCAAAGTCGGGGAAATGGCTTTGCCTACAGATGTGTCCGGTTACGTTTACTACCTAACCATAAAATCTACCGAGGCTTGGCCTTTGTTGTAGACGGTATCATAAAGAGTGAATGAAAGGGTATTGGTGGCCGAAAGACTGCTTATATCGATTGGGACGAAAGAAAAGCTTATAGGATTGTGTTCAGCAGTCAAAACATACTTACCATTCAAGTAAACATCGGTTTTTTTGGGAGGATAGGTTCCTTGGACATTGAGTTGGATGGGCAGAGATTGATTGGGGTCAATAATGGAGTTTGCGGGCGGGCTCGCCACGACTATTCGCGGAGCCTTGTCGGGAGTATGAATATCGTCAGAGATGGTCGGTATTGTAGTTTCGGCGGTTTCTTTGAATTCGGGGTGAGAGAGTTTCCAGGTGTCGAACCATTTGCGAACGCCATATTCCCAATATTCATACTGGGAATCTTGTTTTGGATCGGCCGGAATTTGTCCACGCGGATCATCTTTGTTGACCCAATGCAAAATAGTGTGAATATTATCGAAAAATACTTCCTTGGTTGTCTCCGGTGGAGTGTATTGGGTGGCCAGCTTACCGGAGACTGTGTCGATCTTATAAGAGACTCCACCTTGCCAAATACCACGCAGAACAGGCTTGCCTTCGGAGAGAGGCTGGGGTGGGGCGATAAAGTCTTCTGGCGGGTAATTTTTGGCTGCCTGGGACATGAAGGCGCCCCAGAGAGGCGAAATGATCAAACCGGCGACATTGTGTTCCATGGGAGTATTGTCATTGTTACCGGCCCAAGCTCCGACGACCAGGTTGGTTGTATAACCCATGGTCCAGACATCACGATAATCGTTGGTTGTACCAGTCTTGATGGCGACTTTCCGGCCGACGCTCTCGGCGATCGGTTTTAAGCTTTCCATCCTGGCGGAATTGTCGGAAAGAATGCTGGAAATTTGCCTGGCAATCAAGGGATCGATGGCTTGTGACGGACTTGGCGTGTTTTTTTCCAAGATATTGCCCTTGTTGTCGTAAATTTCTAGAATGGAGCGGTTGGGATTACGGATTCCGTCATTGGCAAAAACACCGTAGGCACCGACCATATCAAGTAGACTGACCTCGCCGCCACCCAGAACCAGAGTCAAACCATAGCGATTGGGATCATTTAGGCTGGTAATGCCAAGGTCGTGAGCGGTCTGGATTGATTGGGGTATGCCGGCCAAGTAAAGAGCTTTGACGGCCGGTATATTTCTGGAATGGGCCAAAGCCTGGCGGATAGTTTGTGGACCTTCAAAGACATTGTCATATTCACCGGGCATGTAGCAGGTTTTGGCCGGATCGTCGGTAACTCTTTTTGGTTTGCCTTCAGGCGTGCAATATGTCGAAAATTCCGTTTCAGTGTCAAAAAGAATTGTTTCGGGGGTGTAGCCTTTTTTGAAGAGGGAAGCATAGACAAAAGGCTTGAAGGTCGAGCCGGGCTGACGTTCGGCCAAGGCAATATTAAAGTTACCGTCTATTTCCGTGCTGAAGTAGTCTTTGGAACCGACCATAGCCAAAATATCTCCGGTCTTGGGATCGACAGCTACTATCGATTCGTTGGTGGCTTTGAAGTTTGTTTGGAGAGAAGGGGCAAATTTGGTGATGACTTCTTCGGCTTTTTGCTGCAGGGTCGAATCCAGGGTTGTTATGACCCGCAAACCGCCATTGGTGACGGAATCCTCGCTGTATTTCCTGACCAAATATTCTCTGACATACATGACGAAGTGAGGGGCTCTGATACCGCTTGAATCACGGGAAAGAAAACTAACTTTTTCTTTCGTGGCTTTTTCGTAGTCAGTAAAGGAAATCATTCCCAGGCTTTTCATCCTATTTAGGACCAATTTTTGTCGGGCATCCAAAGCCTCGCGATGATTGCCGTACGGGGAATAATATGTCGGAGCCTGGGGTATGGCCGAAAGATAAGCGGCCTCGGCCAGAGATAACTTGCTGGCTGGTTTGCCGAAGAAAGCTTGGCTGGCCTCTTCAATACCATAAATTGTTCCGCCGTAAGGAGTCTCGTTTAGGTATGTTTCCAGAATAGTATCTTTACTGACGGTCTTGGTCAATTTGACGGCCAGGACGAACTCTTTAATCTTGCGGGTTATTGTTTTGTCCTGGGTTAGGAGAGAATTTTTGACGACTTGCTGGGTAATAGTCGAGGCTCCTTGGCTGTATTCACCAGTGACGATATCAGCCAGGATAGCGCGAATAATCGAAGTCGGCTCGACGCCTATGTTATTGTAAAAATTGGCATCCTCTATAGCTATTGTGCCCATCTGGACATATTTGGACATCTCCGACAAAGGAACAACGGTCAGTTTGGCATTTGCGCCGGTGTCATAAAGAAGAATTGTACCAGTTCGATCATAAATTTTGGTCGACTCGACAATCTTCCTGGTTTGAAAAGAATTGAGGTCGGGCATTTTCAAGGTGGCGATCCAGAGGGCGCCAAGACCGGTTACAATTAGAATTGCTGAAAAAGCCAGAAGAGTAAGCGCTTTTAGGGCTCGAAACTTCTTTTTGCGCCGGGAGGACATGAGAACCTAATTATATATGCTTTGTCACTCCTGCGAAAGCGGGAATCCAGAATAGATCCAAATTACAAAGTTCAAATGTCAAATCAATATCAAAGTCTAAAATCCAAATTTTTGAAATTTGAGCTTTGGATTTGATTTGATATTTGGATTTTGACACTTTCACTGTTCCCACTTGTCGCCAAAAGGGTTGAGTTCGTCATCGTCAAGAGTGATTTCTTCCACGGCTGCTTCTTCTGTTTCTTCAGCCGCCAAAGGATCTTCTTCCACAAGTTTTTCTTCAATAACAGCCGGTTCTTCAGGAAGGTCGATCTCAATCGGTTTTTTGACTTTCAAGGGTTCGATCTCGATCAGGACATCTTCCTCTTTTGGAATTTCCCCGGCGACTTTAGTTATGATTGGTTTACGGCTAATTGTTTTTGTCCGAGACATACGATTTGAGTTTATTAATAATATCGTGCCTATGTTTTAACAAACTGTAAATATTTTGCAAGAAAAAAACTTGGGGATAATTATGCAAGTAACCCCTGGCAACATATGTCCCGTAGTGCGCCGAGGACGGGTAGCCAGCGATTAGTGCCCGCAGGCGACGGAGGGACACTATATTGTCAGGGGTTAATTGCATAGAGCTCATCTGCCCAAGATTTAAATGGCATTGATGGCTGAATGAGTCAAAGCCACAGCAATAGCGTCGTACTCATCATCCAAGGCTTTTTTATTCGGTAGAATCACGAGAAGCTGAACCATTTTTATTATTCTAGCTTTGTCACTTGAGCCGTCTCCGGTAATGGCTGATTTGATTTGCATGGGACTATATTCAAATATAGGAATATTTCTTTTGACAGCCTCGTAAATAATGATGCCTCGAGCTTCGGCCACGCGCATGGCGGTTTTTTGATTGGCGCTCAAAAAGAGGTTTTCCAAGGCCATACAATCTGGCTTGAATTTATCCAAAACATCAGATATTACCTCTCCGACTTCTTTGAGGCGATCGTATATAGAAGATTTGCTCGAAGTCTGTAGACAGTTCGAGTAAACGACAATTTCCTTGCCTCTTTGAGGTTTTTCAATAATAGCTAGACCAAGACGGTCATAGCCCGGATCGATGCCGAGGATCAGTTTGCTGGACTTTCTATTCGGCATTGGTAAAGACTTCCTGGACATCCTCGTTGTTTTCCAGATCCTCGACAAGTTTGCCTAGAATTTCGATATCGGTATCCTCGAGAGACATGGTTGTTTTGGCCTGCCAACCTTCATGGGTTTTCTCAAAGGCCCAAGAAGCGCTACCGGGGGAAGCAAGTTCAAAACCATTTTGGGAAAGAATATGTTTGATCTCCTGCGCAGCTTTGTTGCGGTTATCGGTGAGGACAGAGATCAGGATGGCGACCCCGCTTGGCCCGTAGGTTTCGTAAACGATAGATTCGAGGGCGGCGCTGTTGTCAGAAATAGCTTTTTTGATAGCACGATCGATGGTGTCGTTGGGCATGTTCTCTTTGCGAGCTTTTTCGATGGCGGCAGCCAAGCCAGGGGAGGTGAGATTGCCTTTGGAGGCTTTGGCTTCGACGGTGATCAGGCGGACCAGCTTGCCGAAATGCTGGCTTTTTTGGGCGTCATTCTTGGCCTTCAAGTGCTTTATTTTGGAGAATTTGTTGTGGCCGGACATGGATTCAGTTTACCTTGAGAGACGCGAAATGCAAATTTGACAATGAGAAGGAATTATTTGAAAGTCAGCAAATAATTTCTGGCGGCAAAATCATATTGGTCAATGAATATCTTTTTGAAAGGGATCAGGGAATTGAGTTCGTAAAAAACCAAGATAGCCTCGCGATAAGACTTCTCATCAACACTTCGGTATGAAATAGCCGATAGATCATGGGCCAGCAAAATGGCATTAGTCATTAGTCTTGATGTTCTTTTGGTGCCATCTTCAAAAGGTTGGATGTAACTTATACCGAGAAGCGCGATCAGAGCTTTGGCGTATGGATACGAAGTATTGGCGATAACGGTCGACAAGGATTCGACGGCTTCGGCTATCTGATATTGATTGTCGAGAGGACGGTATATGGAACCGGCAATACCGACTGGTTTTGATCGAAAATTATTTTGCACATTCAAACCTTCCACGAGAAGCTTGTGGATTTCTTCGAGATTTTTTCGATTAAGTTCCTTGAACTGGTTTTTGTTCTCATAAATGTAGGTAAAAGCATTTTTGTGGTTGATTATCATTCTTGTCTCCTCCTTACTTTTTCCTCTTGCCTCCTCGCCGCGCAAGATCAAAGCCTCGGTATCCAAGAGGGTATAGGTATTACCCTCTATCTTGGAAGATTTCCAAGCCAGTTCGATGACAAATCTTTCGAGCTCTTTCTTGTGAAGTGCTTCCGAAACCCCGACTATTTTTGATTTGTAATATTTGGTGGCTGACTCAAGAATTTTACTTTCATCTCCGTCAAATATCTCAAACTTCAATGAAGCAAAAAGTTCCGGATTGTAAGTCTTGGCACCGTAACGCTTGTCCGGATCAGCCGAGGTATATTCTCCAGCGTTTACAGGCGTGATAAGTTTGCCATATTCGGTTAGCGAATAGTTTGTAGCTGGTCCAGCTCCATGAACCTTTAGAATACCTTCTGATTCTAGGTGAGATATTATTCTCTTGACACTTACGAGAGAAATATCACTACCATTTTTGTTCAAAAATTCATGGATATCGGACGACTGGGCTTTTCCCATACTCCTAACATAACCTACTATTTCCTGGTCTCTTTTATCCATATTCGTATCATTTTAGCACATAAATCGTATCATTTTGATACGATAACGGAAAGATCTTGTTATGTCCTTGATAGTAGACACAAGACCATATAAACTAAATGAAATTTGACAATATACTTCAAAAGTAGTATACTATTAGCAGTAAATCGGATCTTTGAAAGTAGTGTTTGCCACAGCAGAAAATGGCTTAAATCTAAAGGTTTTAGGATATTCTCTGCTGTGGCGAAATGAAGTAGCCACTAAAATAGAAAAAAAAGTAGAAAAATCAGACTATGGAATATTCCAAACTCTGCGAAGCACTCCGCGAATTTACCACCGGACTGCTAAATCAACTATTGGTAAACCTCTCTGGTCAGGATGGCCAGGTCTGGTTTGACGAGTTCAAAAGATTTCTCCGCAAAGAAGCATGTTGGGTGACGACGGTTCTCCAGCGACTTATAATCGCTGGCAAATACGATTGGGTCAATCCCAACTTCACGCAAGAGAACTTTCCCATACCAGAGAACTTTGTTCTCGGCGCGGATCCCAAAGTTTTCCATTTCAATAGAAGCATCTCATCGGAGGATGCGATCAAAGAAATGGACGAGGTTGGTTATAAGCCGGCCATGATCTGGGATCTTCTAAACTATGGGGCCAAAAACCCCGAAGAACAACAGAAATTCCCGATTATCGGTCTCGGCTCCGTTGGCGAGGTCCATGGCGGCCGCTACGTTCCGTATCTCAACAGGTGCGTTTCCGGGCGCGACCTGTACCTCGTTTGGTGGGATGGTGGCTGGGATGCCTACTGCCGTTTCCTCGGTGTTCGCAAAGTCTCTTAGGCCTCGGCTCCTTGATCCCTTGGTTTGTCCCTTGGAATCTTGGACACTTGGTCCACGGCGTGTGAAGAAATTCACGCGCCGTTTCTCATTTAGCAAAATGACCTACTGGGTGCGTATCGATTTTTAATATATAATGTCGGAGACAAGTGATAAATCTAAGGTTAAGGCTTTAGGTAATTTGTCCGCAACCCCTGCGACGAGAGTTTGAATGGCCAGGGCTTTTCAAAGAGTGCCGTAGGGCGTTCCCTAAAAAATCAGAGATAGTTGGTGTGAGAAGTTATGTGATGTTTATTTGATGAAAATATTGAATAAATGAGATCACGGATTCGATACAGCCTGCGCGAAGCTATCGGTAGGCAGTGGCATGGACTGCTTCTCGCACAAGGCTCCGTTGGCGAGGTCGGTGGTGACCGCAACGTTCCGTACCTCAACAGGAACGATTCCAAGCGCAACCTTAATCTCAATTGGTGGGACAATGACTGGAATGATAACTACAGCTTCCTCGGTGTTCGCCACTACCCCTGTTTCTCCCGGGATATAGTCTCGGGAGTTTTGTTTTGAAGCTGTCGCTTCCATCCGCCGAGCATTTTGCCAATCTCTGCAAAGTGTTCGGCCAAGAGAGCGTATTTATTGTTGTCCAGGGCTTTGATTTCCCAGGAGAGCTGTAGAAGTAGTTTAACAAGATCAACTTTGGATATGCTTTTGTTCAGGAGTAACCGCTTTTCTTCGGTATGCGTATAACTTGCAAGAAAAGCGTATTCTATTGCCTCAAGAAAAAGGACATCTATTTTCGAACCGATGGTGTAACGATTGGCTTTGGGAAAGCTCGAAAGATAACCTTGCCATATATTATAAGTATCCTTTAACTTCAGTACGACTGGAATCAGCCTAGTTTGTTGCGTTTTTACTCTCTCTCTCTCTCTCTCTTAAATTCCGCCTCAACATTATTATTTTCTGCTTTTAAATTATTCATGATATATAACCATATCATTTCTCTGGAAAATTTGCTTGAAGCATGGAAAGAATTTCTGAAAGGGAAGCGAAGCAAGAAAGATGTGCAGGAATTCC
>CAYIFO010000003.1:0-34094 GCA_964362725.1 uncultured Candidatus Saccharibacteria bacterium | reverse complement strand
CTATACTCCCCAACCAACCCCTGTGGTTGGTAAAGCATGAGCAGTATCAATACAATACCATCATTAAAGCATAATAATGTAAAAGATTATATAACGAAAATGAAAGAACGAGATCCTGAACTGGGTCAAGGGTACGGATAATTTGTCAGTACCCTTGACATAATGACCAGGGGAGGGCGTCAAAAAATCAGCTGCTCGGATTTAGAGGGTATTTTCCGCATAATTCAATCCATTCCTAATTCACCTTCTCCAAATGCATCGGAACAACAAAGTCTCCCGGGGCTACTTGTCTTGCGGTACCAGCAACACCATCATTCTGATTTACTCCAGACAAACATTCTCGAACAGCCTCTTTTTTATTCTTACAAACATCAATTAGATTAACGATGTCGTAACCGAAGGCTGAGCCGAAGTTAGGCTCTTTTCCGAATTTTGCCTTATATGCGACCTTGAAATCCACAGCTTTACTTGGTAATGAAAAATCATACGAACTTGAGAAGAATGTTATATCTCCAGCCTGCTTCCGAGTATCCAGATCAGCAAACACCGCGGATGATTCAACCATGGGTATATCGATATTCAGCTCATTGGCTGTCTTGACTATACCAACCGCTTCAAGTGGATTAGCGACAACAAAGATAAACACATCCGCTCCTGAATTCTTGATTTTCGTCAGAATCGTGCGATAATCTTTTTCGTTTGGCGTAAACGATTCCTGTATTACGATTTCCTTATTATTTGTCGCGCTTAATTCCACAATCTTATCTTTTACGGAAACACCAAGTTCATCATTTCTATTTAGTAAAGCTATTTTCTTTGCTTTAATAACCGGGGATAGTGGATCGGTGAAAGCCGGCATGGCATAGTTTGTCGGATCAGTATAATACCTTGTCGTATAGTCATTGACTATTTTTGAATGTTCAGTGGCAACCAACGAGACCAGTAGAGGCAACTTCCTTTCCAAAGCAATTTTTGAAAGCGGAACAGCGACTAGAGATAATTCCGATACCGTAAGATCAACCCCTTTGTTTTGAAGCAGATTATACGCAGAAACGCCGTCAGCTGCAGTAGACTTGCTATCTTCATAAATCACATTTATACCCGTCTTTTTTTCAAGCGCTAACTCCATACCATTTTTTACTGTTTCGCCCCACAGAGCCGCGGGTCCTGTCAGAGGTAGCACCGCCCCAACTGTAAAAGAGTTATTTGTAGCAGGTCTTGGTGATTTGACTGCAATGGCAATCAATACAACAATAATTACTGCAAGTACTATCCAAAGAAATTTATTATTCATAATCAAAATTTGTTTTAACTAGTTAATAAAAATACTTCATATTATCATTGCATTAAAATTAGTATTTGTAAACAAAACCGCGCAGTCAGCCGAGGCCAACTGCGCGTTGTAATCTCAAAAGTTCGGGAGGTTATTCCTCCATTAGGCGCTTGAGCGCCGTATCCCACCGTTTACCGATGCCGTTAAAAAATAGAACCTTCTGTCCATTCACGGTAGCACCTTTGATGTGATCGAACATCGCCGACACCCAGCCCTCATGGTGGTTGCCGTCGGTCACGACTGCGACAGGCATTCCCCGCTCGGTCATTTCCAGGACGACTGCGAAGCCGTACGGGACATTCTCGTCGACCGCGTAATGATCGAGGTTAAGCGAGGAGTAGTGCTTGTCCGGAGGCATTTCCATGTCGGTAAGGACTGCGTCGAAATGCTGCTGGCCAATCTTGACCATGGCATCTCGTAGCGATCCAACGACCGTCACAGAGTGCCTTTCGAGGACAGACTCGGCGATGTGGAGATTCTGCTCCGTGTCGTCGATGACTAGAACGGAGTAACGCTTCTTGAAGGTGGCGACATCGGAGAATTTCGGAAGTTCCACTTTGGGAGTGGCGTTGTCGGGTGCGGTTTTACTGCGTTTCTCGATCAGTTCGAGGAGGTGAGGAATGCCATTGGTGTCCTCGAAAAGCTTGAGACTGTCAAGCAGACAAACGTTCTCCGGCTGATTTTGGGCAACTCGTTGCCTAGGAAGCGAGAGTACGCAAAACATTTGCTCCTTGTTGTAGAGAGCGCGAAGGTCATCCGATCCCGTGAGGAGGACGATGTCAGCCAACTTTTGATCGGCGACCTCGACCAGGTTGACATCGGTCAGACCGACGACTTGCAAAAAGGCCTTGCTCACGGGCCCCGGTTTATGAGCGTAGACGTTTATGTTCATAATTGGAAATGTTCAATGTTCGCTTGATACGTTAACATGCCTACTTGCGGTTGTCAAGACATATTGTACGATATGAAAAACGGTTGCCCGAGCATGCCCCGCACACAGAGTCTCTCGTCAAGGTCGGGTGATCTTTATAGTTCTTTACGCAACAGCCACCATATTATTTGACCTCCTGAATTACACCGTTTTTGAATATGACCGGATAAAGAACCATTCCGACATTTCTACTATCCAAAATGAAAGATCCGCCAATACCGCTAAATGGCCCAAACCGCGAAAATGTCTGAACAAAGTCTTTTGTGTTCGGATCTTTGGTAAGGACGGCTTTTATAGAATAAAGATTGTCATAACCAACAGCGGCATATCCGAGAGTGTTTGTCGGATCAACATCTTTTAGTTGATTTCGAATCTGATTATATTCTGTCGTGCCTGGAATCGAAACGGTAGACGCCGTCAGGTGAACGCCTTCAAAAGTACTTTTGTCTTGATTTACAAGATTTCCAAATATCGGTAATAGATTTGCATATATGACAACTGATGAATTCATCGTCTTCGCTTGTTTAATAATGGGGGTCGAAGCAACAGCTATAATATAAATGGCTTGGGGCTTCGTCGCCAACACTTTCGCCAATGGTGTCGAGTAATCCGTTATGCCATTCAAGAAAGCTTCCTTGCTTATAACGCTAATATTATTTTGCTTAGCCTCTTTCAAGAATGATGTCAGACTAGCCTGGCCATATTCTGAATTTAGATACAACACTCCGACTTTATTCACATGATTTATAACCATATCTTGAATGGTGGCGCGGGCGTCATTGTCTGGCGTCGGAAAGAAGCTAACTGAATTTTCATTTTTTGATGTGATGTCCGCAAAAACAACCGAAACAAACAGGGGAATCCCGGCCTGCTTGACCAGCGGCGAAATTGGGATACTTGGCGTCGACATTGTCGTTATGAATAAGTCCGGTTTTTGCAATTCGAGCTTTCTAAAAACAGTTATTCCTTCTTGGGCATTATTCTTGTTGTCCTCAATGAGAAGCTCAATCGACTTTCCGTTTATGCCACCTTGGGCATTAATTTCTTTTTGTGCGGCTTTGAGACCAGTTGTATAGGATTCACCGATGTAGGCCGCTGATCCGGTCATTGCGACTGATACTCCGATTTTAATGGTTTTTGCGTCATTATTGTTATTTGAAAAGAAAATGACAACCCCAACAACAATGATTGCTATAATTACTATCCAAATGAATCTATTGTTTTTCATAACAGTATATCTGCGATTTTGCAACTATTGGACCTCGACGGTTTTTTGATTAACGACCTGCCGTACCACATAATTAACGCCGACAAGATCGCCATTCTGGTCAAAATGATATGTACCGACTGTTCCAGTGTAGTCTGGCATTTTATATAGATACTCTTTCACTTTTGTCGGATCGTCTCCGACAGTTTTTATCGCTTGGGCTAAGATATAGACCGCGTCGTATGTAGCGCCGACAAAATAGGGATAACCCGGCTCCCGATTAGTTACGCTTTTAAATTTTTCCAGAAGCTTTTGACCAGAACCGCCTATAAATCCTGGAGCATCCATGATATAGGCACCTTGCATTGCTCCATCCTTGGCAACCTCGGGACCACTCATATAAACTAAATACAGCTGTTGATTCATACCTTGTTGCCGCATCTGATTTGCCAAACGAACACCGTTTGCCGGGGCTTGAGGATTAAGGAAAACCGCATCAGGATTGGTATCTTTGATTTTAAGAACAATAGATCGGAAGTCTGTCGATTCCGGAGCATAAACTTCGTCAGACACAACTATCCCGCCATTTCTGGTGAAAGTATCGACGAAGACTTGCTTTATGCCTTGTGAAAATTCGGTATTTTCCGTGATAACAGCCACTTTTTTGTATTTTTTTGTAACCAAATCAGCTAATTGTTTTCCACCGTCGTTATCATTCGGATCGTTTCGGAAAATATAATCTCCGGCTGTGGTAATTTTGGGGCTCGAAGCCAGAGAATTCAGCACTAGAACTTTATTCTGTTCGGCAATATTTGAGTAGCCCAACAGCTCTCCACTGCAACTTGAAGTGACCATGAATTTAACCTGATCGACAGTAATGAGTTTCTGAGCCGCACTTAGACCATCCTTAGCTTGGCATTTACCATCTTCTTGTATAATTTTTATCTGCCTACCATTTATACCGCCTGAATTATTTATCTCATCTTGGGCGATTTTAGCCGCTTCAATAGTGTCGGCACCGTAGGCAGCCGCGTCACCAGTAAGCGGCCCTATAAACCCAATCTTTATCGGACCCGTATCGGTATTTGAATCTCGCGTGGCCGCAATCGCGACGGCAACGATTATAACAATACCGACAATCCATAATATGGTTTTGGTTGATTTGGTCATGTATATAATTGAAAACTGCTAATAATATCGCGATACTCCACTATTTACTCATAATCAATATGATGTTGGATGATATTGATTTCACAACCTATACTCCCCCACCAGCCCCTGCGGTCTGTAAAGCATGAGCAGTATCAGTATAACACCGTAAGTCACCTGGCGCATCTGGGCAGCAATGTCGTTGGGAAAGCCGACGAAGCGCAGGATTTCCGGCAGAAGAATCAAACAGGCGGCACCGATCATGGCGCCTTTGTTATTCGCCAGACCGCCCAGGATGATAATAGCCAGGATGAATATCGATTCTGTCAGAGTAAATGACGAAGGGTCGATAAAGGTTATATAAACGGCGAAGAGCGAACCGGCCACGGCCGCCATTCCGGCTGAAATTACAAAAACGGTCAGTTTGTACCAGAGGGCGCGGTAACCGAAGACCGATATGGCTTCTTCATCTTCGCGGATCGACTTCAACACGCGTCCGAAAGATGAACCGGTGATAAATCGGGATATGAAATACACGAGAACAAGAAAGGTAATGGACAAAACAAGGAACCAGATATTTTCGGAAAATGTAAAGCCGAAGAGTGACGGTCGGGGAATGCCCGGAATGCCGAGCGGACCTCGGGTCAGCGATTGCCAATTCAAGAATATGCTGTAAATAATCACGTTGAAACCGAAGGAACCGAGAGCATAGTAGTCATCCTTGAATTTGGAAAGAACAAAACCGATAGCCAGACTGCAAATGGCCGTAATAATTATTCCAATAATCAAAGCCAAGAAGAAATTCAGGCCGGTGGAAGTCAGCAGAATAGCCGTGGTATAGGCGCCAATCCCGTAAAAAGCCGCCTGCGTGATACTCAAAAGACCTGCATAGCCAACGACTAAGTTCAAAGAGAGACCTAAGATGGCATATATTGAGATCAGTATGGCGATGTGGATAAGATATTCCATGTTTCGTGATGAATAGATTTTATGGGACTATTTTATTAGACAGTTTCATGGTTTAAGAAATAATCTATAATATTATCTTTATGAATCAATTTGGCCTCAAAATTTTTGTATCCTTTTTGCCACATCGGCGGAATTTTTTGAATTTGATCTCTCCATTTACATTCAAATATCTTATATTCCTCGCCACCCTTGTATTCTTCGACAAGATCAATCTCCTGACCCTGTTTTGTTCTCCAAAAATATATTTTGCCCAAAGAACCATTACTGTAGCGCCTTTTCATCTTCTCAGATACAAAGAAATTTTCAAATAATACCCCTACATCAGTTCTTTTCTCCAATGGCTCAAAGTTATCTATCAGAGCATTCCTGATGCCGTTATCATAAAAATATATTTTATTTAGACGGCTTATTTCTTTTCTCTTATTCTTATGCAACGGAGAAACGGTAAAAATAATAAAGGCCTGTTCTAATATATCAATATACGAACGAACTGTCTCTCTATTAACCGATAAGGTTCTAGCGATTTCATTGTAAGAGACTTCATTGCCAACCTGTAAAGCCAATAATCTTAGTAAGTCAAAGATGACCTTTGGCTTCCTGATACCTTCGTAAGAAAGCAAGTCTTTGTATAAATAATCACTTGATAAGGTAGTCAAAATCTCTTTCTTATTGTCTTCAACGGAGACAACTTCAGGATATGAACCGAAAACCAGCAAATCCGATAATTTACTCTTCAATCCTCCACCATATACCAACGATAGTTCTTTGATTGATAATGGGAAAAGATAAAATTTCCAATTCCTACCAGTTAATGGCTCATTTACTTTATTAGCCAAATCAAACGACGATGAACCTGTCGCGATCACTTGAATATCATTGCGATTATCGGAAATTATTTTGAGAGTTAAGCCAATATTCTCCACTCTTTGCGCCTCGTCAATTATAATCAAACTCTCATTGCCGAAATACTTCATCAATTCTTCTATAGATCTTGGTTCTAAATTCTTCGCAACGACAGGATCATCGCAAACCACTATTTTACTATTTGGATACTTCTTTTGAATCTCTTTGCATAAGGTCGTCTTTCCGACCTGTCTTGGACCGTATATGATAATAATCTTGCCTTTATAGAGCTTTTCCAGTATTGGTATGTAGTTTTCGCGTTGAAATATAATCATATTTTGACCATTTATAACAAATGCGATTACGATATCATTTATTATATAACCTCAATTTCAGCTGTCAATTATGTTCCCTAGCTTGAACATTATGTTCTATAGCTTGAAAATTATGTTCTTTAGTTTGAACAGATGTTCCTCACCTTCTCAAAATCCCTTTCGGCCTGAACAATAGGAAAATAATCAGAACTCCAAAAGCTATGGCATCCTTCCACTCTCCCGAAATTTTCCAGATGCCGAAGTTTTCGATAAAGCCCAGAAGAAAGCCTCCCAGGACACCGCCGTAAACATTACCTATACCGCCGATAATAGAGGCGATCACTCCCTTCAAAAGCAGGGACAGACCCATGGTCGGCTCTATGCCCGTGTCAAAACCGACCAAGATACCGGCCAAGCCGGCAATGGCTGAACCGATGAAAAACACCCAGCCGATGATCCATCCGGTATTGATGCCGACTATTTTCGAAACCTCTTCATCATCGCCTATGGCTTTGATAGCCTTGCCGAAAAGAGTATAGCGGAAGACCAGAGCGATGCCGATCATTATCACTATTCCCAAAATCAAGATGATGACCTGGGTCTGGGTAATAACGCCTCCCAAAACATTGAAGACCCGTTCATAACCGGCATTTCTGGACAAAGTCTGGAATTGACTGGTGAAAAGGATAGCGACAATAGCCTGGAGAGCGGTCATTACTCCCAAAGCGGCCACCAGAAGGACCATACCCGATGATTTCCTGGCTCGGAGTGGCGAGTAGACCAGGCGGTAAATAAGAAAGCCGATAGCTCCGGCAATGGCAATCCCCAGAATTATCGAAAGATAAAGGTCCAAACCCAGGTTTTTGTAAAAATAAAAAACGGCATAACCGCCCACGGCCGCCAAGGCCACGTAACCCAGGTCAAAAAATTTGGCGGTGCCGTAAATGAGGTTGAAACCCAAAGCCACCATCGCGTAGATCGCTCCGGCGATGATCGAGTTGACTATCAATTGGGGGAGGATTTCCATAAAACTTTCTCCTTTACTATACAACAAAAACCGTCTGGTGAGGAGCGGTTTTTGTCGTGAAGTACTTATTGAAGTTTTATTATTTTCCCTCCAGTAATCAAGCGGAGCGCATAATTTCTAATCCCATCGCCATTAGAATCGAAATTTATCAGACCAGAAGCACCACTATAATCTTTCAAATTTTTAAGATAATCTCTTATTCCGTCAGCACTATCACCCTCTTGTTCAATTGCCTTGGAAATGATATAGACGGCATCATATGACTCGGCGGTCCATACTCCGTACGGTATTGCCGTTGTATTAAATCGTATACTATACGCATCAACGAATTTCTTTGTTAGTAAATTGGCGCTCTCGTCAAAATCGGGTTGAGCGAGAATCAAACCCTCAAAAAGATTTGGTTCTTTTTGAATATTAATCATGTTAGCCAAGACATCATTGCCAAATATTTTTGTATTGAGACCTAATTCATTTATCTGCTTAAGGATATTCATTCCGGCATCAGGACTTTGCGGTGAGACAAATACAGCATCAGGTTTTAATGCCTTGATCTTTAAAATAATTGTTCGAAAATCGTTAGAACCGGGATTGTATGCTTCGGACGCTATAACCTGTCCGCCGTTAGTTTCAAAACTTTGTTTCAACCCTTCGGCTATTGGTCTCGCGTAATCAGTCTGTTCGTAGATAATCCCAACGTTCTTAAGTCCGAGTTTTTCTGTCATGTATTTGGCTAGTATGCCCGATTGGACTGTCGAAATGGGCGATGTTCGAAATATGTAATCTCCGGCCTTTGTTAACCCGGGACTAGTAGTGATTGAAGCAAGCATTATTACATGATTCTTTTCTGCAATCGGGGCAATCGCCAAACTTTCTGGCGAACAATGACCACCCAGAACCACGTTTACTTTATCTATATTTACTAGTTTTTGCATTGCATTTACAGCAGCAGTTCCATTGCATTTTCCATCCTCAAAAATTATCTTTAGGGGTCTGCCGTTAATTCCACCATTTTTATTAATCTCCTCCATTGCTAATGTTCCAGCTTCAAACGCTCCATATTTAGCTTGAGGTCCAGATAAATCAGATATCCACCCAATCTTAATCGATCCCGTTTCAGAAGGCTTTTTGTTGGTCAAAGCCAGAACGATAAGGACTATGACCACAATCCCCACAATCCACCAAATAATTTTTTTCATGGAATAAAATAATAAGGGCTAGTAATGCCTCTATTAAAGCATGGTGATATATATACGCAACCTTATAATAAATTATAGTTCAAATCCTCATAACACTTACTTCGCAAACTCCGGACAAGGTGCAAACTCGCATTTTGGCGCGACCCGGCCGACGGCCGTGCCGTCAGGGCAAATCTTGGCCTCCATGGTACAGACAATATCATCGGCTTCCAACTGACTATTCCTGATTTCTTCAATGAGTTTATTGCCGACCACTCTCAAATACTTGCTTTTGCCAACCGAGGGCTGGGTGGCCATACCTTCATTGGGTCGTCTGTCGGCATAATTGACTATAATCAGACCGTTCTTTATGGTTGTCGTCTGCGGAGCAATCCGGTCTCCCAGACCAATGCCGTTGGTACCAACATAACCTTCGGCCGTCTTCAAAGCCGCCACCACAATGTAGAATGTTCCTGTTCCACCTGTGCTATAAGTCAGGATAAAAGCTATATCCGGCAAACCATCGCCATCAAGGTCACCCGTTGTTTCATAACCAAAATATTTGAGAACAATTTTATCGGAAGAGTTGTAGATATTTTCTTCTGCTAACCCATTGACCAGAGTCCAATCATCGCCCTCGATGTTATAAGTCGCATTTTTATAATCCAAACCGGTGGCTTTTTGATCGGTAATCACCTCTTCCTGGGGAGCCGGCCAGAAAATGAAAGCGGCAATAACCGCCAGAACGATAACCACTACGATAATATAAACTTTCTTCATTTACATAAATATACCATACTAGCTCTTATGCCAGAAAGACACCCGTTATAGCTCAAATTCAACCTCAAAAGAATACATGCCCATGCCGCAAGAACCGCGTAAAGTCGAAGCCTCTGGTGTGCCTATATAGATATCAGTTGTACCAGTCTGGGGTAAATATTTTGAAATCTTCAAGCTAGGGATTCGAATGGAAGATGAACAGTCAAAAGTGCCTTCGGTGTTAAAACGAATGACTGTGGGCAAACCGGCTTTAGCCAAACTTTTCCTAGGCTGATATCCACCTTTGGCCGTAATTTCGATAATCTGCTTGCCATTTTCTATTGAGACATTGTTCCCACCCGAATTGACCTGGCTTCGATCACCATTCTTGGAAATAATAATCGCTCCACTAATAAAGGCTACGGCGACAACAATGGATAAAATAATAGTTTTCATTATTTATAGATTATACTAAAAATTGAAGAGAGGCGATATAAGACCGATTGCCGCCAAACTGTTTACCAGGTTGAAAATGGCAAACATTATGACCACCAAACCGGCGCTTTTGAAGAAAACTCCCTTTTGCCTGTAATTTTTCAAGCCTGAAGAGCTGAAGCTGACCAAAGCCAAGACAGGCAAAGTACCAAGGGCGAAAGCCAGCATCGTCAAACCACCTTGGAGAAAATTGCCTGTCGTCAGTGTGTAAATCTGCATTGATTGGGTAAAGCCGCAGGGCAGGAAAAATGTAGCGATACCGACCAAAAGAGGTGTCAGAGTATGGTTGTATTTTGACAGGTTATGGGCACGCCTGGCAATGAATTGAGGCATGGAGGGTTGAAGTTTTTTGGCCCAAGGGAAGATATCCAAGAGATTCAAGCCGAGAACAAACATGACAAGACCGATTATTAGACTAATAATAAAAGTTGCCGTGGCATTCAAGGCAAAAGCCGCTCCCAGAGAACCGATGAAACCACCCAAGACAAAGAAGGAAACTAGGCGACCGCCATGGAACATGATTTGGGGCTTGAACCTTTCGCCTTCCCTGGCAAAGGTGGCCGACATCGACAAGAGCAAACCTCCGACGACCGCCATGCAAGTCGAAAGCGAGGCGACAATGCCGATCACAAAAGCCGTGCCATAGGTGACTTGAGTGGCGTCAACCAAGTTCACTATGCCCAACTTTTGCATAATCACAAATAGGGTGGCAAAACCGATGGCTATGGGTAAAGCGAATGTGAAATCCCGCCACTTATTGACATTCGTTCCTGGTTCCATTGAAACCGCGTAGCCGCGAGGTTGGAGTAAATTTGTCAGTTCCTGAACGATTTCCACAGGTGTCTTTTGACCAAAATCACCTTCAATCTCGATAGTATGGTTTTCTAGTCGCGACCGAACATAAGTCACATGAGGCAAGTCGCCAACTTCACTTTCGGTCAAAAAAACACAAGCCTTGCAATGCATGCCCTGGATATGAAAGAGATGTCTTTGGTTTTGTTTGTTTTTTTGAATATTCATGGAATTAAAGTTTCTTGGCTTTGATCCGAAGTGAATTGGAGACAACGGAAACACTGGAGAGGGCCATGGCCATGCCGGCGAAGACCGGGCTCAAAAGCCAGCCGAAAAATGGAAAGAAAAGGCCGGCCGCCAAGGGAATACCGACGACATTGTAGAAAAAAGCCCAAAAAAGATTTTGTTTGATCCCTCTCATGGTCATTTTTGAAAGTTTGATGGCTTTGACCAGTTTGGATATATCACCACCGAGTAGAGTAAGGCCGGCCGACTCTATAGCCACATCGGTGCCGGTACCCATGGCAATCCCCACATCAGCCTGGGCCAGAGCCGGTGCGTCGTTGACGCCGTCCCCAGCCATGGCCACAATCCGACCACGAGACTGAAGTTCCTTTATTTTGATCAATTTGTCCTCTGGCAACACATGGGCGACAACATCGTCAATACCGACCAGACCGGCCATGTACTTGGCGGCTTTTTCATCATCTCCGGTCAACATGACAACCTGTATTCCCAAATCGTGAAGATCGGCCACAGCCTGTTTTGACTCCTTTTTTATTTCATCGGCCACCATGACAAAACCGAGAACCTTTTCCTTATTGGCCAATATGACCGGTGTTTTGCCTTGGGCGGTAAATCGTTCGATTTGCGCGCCATCGAAATCCAAATTCAATTCCCGAATAAGCTTGACATTGCCAACATAATATTCTATCCCGTCAATTGTTCCTTTCAAGCCCTTACCTTGAAGAGCTTGAAAATTTGAAACATCAAAAAATCTTTTGGCGTTGTTATCAATCTTGGCCATATTTTGAACATAACCTACGATGGCATGAGCGATCGGGTGTTCGGATTTCTTCTCCAACGAAGCCAGAATAGACAAAAATTCCTCTTCTTTCAAATCTGAATAATTATTGATGTCAACCAAGCTGGGCTTGCCTATGGTAATCGTTCCCGTTTTATCGACAACCACGGTATTGATCTTATGGAGTTTTTCCAAGGTGGCCGCGTCTTTGATAAGAATCCCCTCTTTGGCTCCCTTGCCTACTCCAACAATAATAGCGGTCGGCGTAGCCAAGCCCAGAGCGCAAGGACAGGCAATGACCAGAATGCTCACAAATGAAACCAGACCGAAAGACAAAGCTTGAGAAAAACCCAGAGAACCGCTTCCAAGTAAAAGCCAAACTCCTAGAGTCAGAAAAGCGATAACCAAAACAATGGGCACAAAGACTCCGGAAATCTTATCGGCCAGGGCCTGAATAGGTGCTTTGCTTCCCTGGGCTTCCTCAACCATCTTTATAATCTGGGCCAAGAGAGTTTCTGAACCGACTTTCGTGGCCTTGAAGGTGAAAGAACCACTGGTATTCAGGGTACCGGCCACAACATTGTCGCCAATTTTCTTTTGGGCCGGCATCGGCTCACCGGTAACCATCGATTCGTCAACAAAAGACCCGCCCTCTATTATTGTTCCGTCCACCGGAATTTTGGCCCCAGGTTTGATGATAATACTATCGCCGTGTTTGACATCATTTACCGAAATCTCCATTTCCCGACCATCTCTCACAACCAAAGCCGTTTTGGCCTGAAGATTGAGAAGTTTCTCGATAGCATCGCCGGTCTTGATTTTTGACCGGGCTTCCAGATATTTACCCAGAGCGATGAAGGTAATAACAACGATCGTAACATCATAATAAGTGTTGCTAATATCGATATACGGCTTGAGAACATCCTCAAAGGCAGTCACGGCAAAACTGTAGAGAAAGGCGGCAACGGTGCCCAGACCGATCAGGGTGTCCATATTGGCTTTGCCATAACGCAAAAATCGGTAGAGGCCGAGAAGATAGGGTTTACCAACTACAAAAAGAGTGTAAGCGGCCATCAAAGGCAAAAGATGGTGAATAAATTCCTCGATTGTATTACCCATTTCTGGCACTACTTGATACTTGATCAAAATTTCCCAGACCATGACAAAAATGCTGATTAAAGCAAGCGGTATGGCTGAAAAAACTTTCGTCTTCATATCTTTTATTTCAGCCAGCTTTTCTTTTTTTGATTGGTTCAGACCAAGATGGCCGGTATGTTCCGCATCTGTCATACCCATATCGGTCGCAGAGACATTCCGGTCATGGTTTTTATTTTGCAAATGATCGACCAAAGAATAGCCGAGCTTCTCGATTTTATTTGATAGGTCTGGAATATTGATCTTGGTCTCATCGAAGGTCATTTTGGCTGTTTCGGTACCGTAATTGACCTCCACAGCAGAAACACCCTCGGTCTTCTTGAAGGTTTTTTCGATAATACCGGCGCAAGAGGCGCAGTGCATTCCTTTTACTCGATAATTACCACTTTGCATGATGTTGGAGATTATGGCCAATAAAATTTCTATTTACGCTTGAGCTTGTAGACTTTGAGAATTTCTTCCTGGGCCTTCCTAGCCTGACCTTCAGCCATCTGCTTGGTCACGCAACTATTCAAGTGATTTTCCAAAAGCAAATCCTCGATATTGGAAAGACCCTTTTTGACTGCCGAGGTTTGGGTAATAATATCAATACAATAACTGTCATCCTGGATCATCCTCTGAAGCCCCCGTATCTGACCCTCAATGAGCTTCAAGCGCCTGATGATTTTATTCTGTTTTTCCGGATTCATGTATTTCATCCAGCCATTATATACCCCCCTAGGGGTATTGTAAAGGGTGGTTATCCACATAGACTATGCAAAAAAATGGTAAACTGTACGTGGTTTATTAGCTTATCTTCAAAGAATGATGAAAAACATTAAAATCGTTGGACTGATGCTGATCATTATGATCAGTCTCCTAGTTTCAGAATATTACATTGTCGCCTTGAACCGGACCCGGTCAAGTCCTGTGGTTACGCAAATCCCCGCCCCTCTTGCGATTTCTGACAATCTGGCGGCAACAATAGACGGTTCTTTTACTTCCAGTGAAACATCCTTGGAAAGAATCGGTGACGAACTACTTGGGACCGGCGCGACCAGACCCAATAGCGAACAAACTGACTGGATTGAAAAAAACGTCCTTAAAACAAAAAAAGTCAAACTGAACAAACTTGGTTTTGATCGCGTCAACGCCGAGCGAGTCAAGCATGGCAAGCAGGTTCTCAATGAAAGAGACATTGAGATAGCACCGCAAGGCCAGGAAGTGGAAGGTGCGGTCGGCGCCGGGCCAATAGCCGATGTCACCGGCCAGACGGCCGAAATACTGGTAACCGCGGAGGTTTTCGGCGTCGATAACAGCACGCTCAAATATTTTCCTCCTATCCGCAGTCAGGGCTCCTTGAACTCTTGCGCCCAGTTTGCGGGCGTCTACTATACCTTTACTCATATGAACGCGATGGCTCGCGATTTGGATGCCAAAAACGGAGGCGACATGTTTCGCTTTTCTCCAAAATGGACCTACAACATGGTCAACGGAGGGGCAAATGTCGGTAGCACATATTTCGAGGCTTTTGCCATAGCCCAAAAACACGGTTTGGCGACCTGGGCTCAATTCCCCTATGACGGAAACTATCGCGCCTGGAGCCTTGATTCCGAAGTCTGGAAATCAGCCATCAATATGCAGGTTGATAAAGTCGGTAAAGTGCTGGATGTCGATACCGAAACCGGTCTGACTCAAGTTAAACAACTCTTGGTAAACGGCTATGTCCTCAACTATGCCACCTATATAAATTCCTGGGTTTGGAAAACAATCGGCAATGATCTGCAAAACGCCGCGGACGACTCTTTTGTTGGAAAGAGAATTGTTACTTCGGTCAGTGGCACAGCTGGCGCACATGCCATGACTATCGTCGGCTATGACGATAATATCTGGGTCGATCTCAATCTAAACGGTTTGGTTGATTCAAACGAAAAAGGTGCTTTGCGCATAGCCAATTCCTGGGGCTCGACCTGGAATGAAAGCGGTTTTGCATGGATCGCTTATCAAGCCCTGCGTACGCGCAATCCCTCTTATACCGGTGAAGGCATATTCTGGTATGACGAAGCGGTCTGGATCACCCCTTTGACTAACTATACACCGCAGGTTCTGGCCGAATTTACCGTCAAGAACCTCAAACGCAACGAATTGGTTATGAGTCTCGGCCTATCGACAACCGATTCAATGACACCGACGACCATCTGGAGCACCAATAGAGTCCTGGCCAGAGCCGGTGGCGCCTATGCCTATGATGGTGGAACAGTGGAGAGGAGCGGCACATTCTATCTTGATTTCACTGATCTGGTATCAGGTGTGAGCGGCCCGCGACGCTATTTTCTCAACACCTATGATTCGACCGCTTTGAGCCCAACAACTCTTCAATCTTTCAACCTCATCGATCTGGCAAAAAACAAAATTCTCTCCTATAACATCGTTCCAAAGACTATCGACGCGGCCCAAGATTATGCCTATATCGATTATGATTTTGGATCGGGTAATGTAGCACCGACCGCTATTATAATCGCCACTTCCACGAGCGGAACGGTTCCTTTTTCCACGGCCCTGATCGGTACCGATTCAAAGGATGTAGATGGTACTATTGTGGCCTATTTCTGGGATTTCGGGGATGGAACAACTTCTTCAGAACCGATCGCTCTGCACACATACTCCCAGGCGGGCAATTTCACGACCACTCTGACTGTTACCGATAATTCCGGCGCCAAGGTCAGCGCCAGCGTGCTTATAACTGTCACCGACCCCAATATTATCAACCCACCGGCATCGATCAGCGTCAGCGCCCTGCAAAATACCGCCACACTCCTCTGGACTGACAATTCAAACAATGAAACCGGATTCGTTATCGAACGGGCTTTGGCGGCCAAAGGCAGAAATGCCGTGCCTTCCTACCTAGTCGTCGGTACCGTCGGAAGCAACGTCACGAAGTATTCCGAGTCCTTAACAAGCGGCACATACTATTATCGGGTCAAGGCCGTGAACAGTCAGACCGGAAAAGAGTCGGCTTATTCAAACGCAGTCTCGATCAGGATTAGATAGAGTGTCCTGTTGATTATAGG
The DNA here is from genome assembly GCA_964362725.1 of uncultured Candidatus Saccharibacteria bacterium. Classification (GTDB taxonomy): domain Bacteria; phylum Patescibacteriota; class Minisyncoccia; order Phycocordibacterales; family PALSA-1337; genus C7867-002. The sequence goes on along the minus strand of CAYIFO010000003.1, from coordinate 17,871 downwards.
ATCAAAAACTCCCCTGACGGGGAGTTTTTTTCTTAACGGCGGCGCTTGGTAGTCTTGCGCTTTTTGGTGGTCTTTCTCTTGGTAACACGCTTCTTCTTTTTCATTTGGAGTGGAGAGAAAATTACGGAGATAGTATGTTTATAATAATTCTTCGACAAAAATTATTACATTGACTCTATCATTATGAGGCATTGAAAAAATATTACAATGCCAAATTGCAAAAAATGTGCATAACTCGGCAAGGTTACTTGTCCATGTATTTTATTTTTTTCTCAACGCTCATTTTTTCTATGGCATATCGAAGCATTGTTCTCGGCATTCGCGTCGCGTGTTGGTTCAAAAATTGTTCGAGTGTTTGATGAGATTTTTTGCCGATCTCGCGGAGCATCCAACCAACGGCTTTGTGGATAAGATCATGTCTGTCAGTCAGTAATAGTTCAGCTATTTTAATAGAATCTTCAAATTGACCTGCCTTAATGAAGGCAAAAGTTGAAATTATGGCAATGCGCCTGTCCCACAGATTTTTTGAACCGGCCAGTTTATAAAGTACAGCCCTGTCTTCATTTAACAACCAGTCACCCAGAATATAAGGCACAGAAGTATCAACCAAGTCCCAATTGTTTATTGCCTGCCGGTTTTTGATATAGAAGGTGACGATCGCTTTCTTTTCTTTTTCGGCGCCTTTTTTGTATTTCATGACCAGAATTTGCAAAGCCGTAAATCGGCATTCATGGTAAGGACTTCTCAAGAGCTTGCCAACTTCTGACAAATCAATATCCAATAATTTCTTGGCAATATTCCTCTGCACAGGCACCATAACGCCTAAGAATTTATCACCTTCCCCATACTGACCTTTGCCAGTCTTAAAAAAGCCTTGTAGGAGTTTGGCTTTGGTGGGGCTGGCTAGAGATTGTAGTTCTTTTGTGATGAGAAAAGAGGTGGAAGACATTGCAGTAAGATATCTTATTATCTAATCAGTTGATGCAAAAACTTTTAGCATAAAATTGGGCATCAATTTATTATCAATATAATATGACTGAACATTTTTTGGTAAAGTTTTGAACTGATCAATTTTTCCTCGACATTTATCACTTCCGCAATAACACTTGCATGTCCAAAGATTTCGGCCGGCTTTGATAATCTTCTCCTCGTTATCATTCATGGTCGTTGAATAATCATATGTTATCTCTTCCCCGCCACTTATGTTCCGAATCGCCACCAATTCATTCTGGCCTCTTATATAAGAGTTGGGTTCGCATGAATGGTTAAAAGTTCTAGATATTTCATCCAAGTCCAAATATTTTTCATCATCGACCCCGAGAGGATCCGACGGTTCTTCTCGACCCTCATCAACTCTCTTTAAGACTTCTTCCAAGGAACATAATTCTCCAGTAAGAAAACAGATAGTTTGACCTTGGTTGATTTTATTTTTTGAGAAAACGCCTTTTCCGGCAATTTTTGATTTCTTTATTTCCAAATTTTGGTTCATATTTTAATAATTTTATTAGTCTCATGGAGCTTCTTTGTCAGGATGCATCAGGAAGAATAACCACCCGATGACTTCTCTTGGTCCAATGTTTGATAATAAGATCAAATCTTACACCTTCCAAGCGCACAGCATTGCCTTCGAGTTGGAGACCAAAGTGAGGTGAGTGTTTTTGAGTATTTCTAGGGCTCTTTGGCGGAGGTTAACGGGACTCATGGTCGTATTGTAGCAGATTATTTGTGGACAATCGTAGATAAAATGGAATCTTAGCAAAGAATTTCAAGAGCCGAGTTCAAAGCCACCGGTAACTTTTTAATTCCACTACTTCCGCATGGATTTAAGCCTTGATTACCATATTTAGTCAGTGTACGCCTCGACGATGCCTATGTGATTTGATAAATGCAATTTTTCAGCTAAATGTGGAAACATAGTCCTGTTTGAAAGGCCAATGCTTAGATCATCCAATTTATTCAAACCCGGATATGGCAATAGTGTATAAACCAGATCACTACCCTGGATATGTACCCCATTCACGAAAAGTGGTAATTCATAAAGTACATAGTCTGACAATCTGTCTAATTCTTCTCGGGACATTTTGGAAATGCTCGCTGTCCGATCATTTCTTCCATCGACTACAATATTTGTCATGAAATCGTGGAATTCTTTATCACTAACAAATTCATCTTTTATCGCCTTCAGATTATATTTATAGATCTCATTTTGAGTCACATCATCCCATCTTACTAAACGAACTTTATTTCGATCATTTGGTTGCAGGGTAGCGATAATTTCTCGGATCTCCCTATCTTTATCATCACCAATCTTCATCGCTTTTCTTAACGCATGTTCAGGACTTCGTTTATCTAACACTTCCAAATTAACAGCATGTAAAGCGTCAGCTATTACGACCAAGACTTCGTTTTTAGTATTATTCATAGCCCATTTTATATATTCTGCGATATTCTCTTTTGTAAAATATTTATTTCCAAGACTTATACCTAGCCATATATTGTGGCTTTTCTTTTGAACTTCATCTGGTGTCGTGTTTAGATAAGTAGCTATTCTCATAAGATTATGCCGGCTATTTCCTCCTCGCTATAACATGAAATATATGTGCGTTCATATTTCCCTTCAATCTTTCTTCCTCCTCAAATGACAATACCGCAAGATCGTCCAGAAGTTCCATTACTTGCTCCTTGGTATGAAAGGTCCTGTTTGTGTTGTTTTTCCTCTGATCTCGATTGCCGAAAAATTGACCGCAGAAAACACCACCTTTTTTGAGCGATAACTTTATCTTCGCAAATACATCACTAAAATGATCCTCCATAAATGGCAAAGCGAACATTGCCATCGCAAGGTCATAGGTGTCTTTGGGAAAATCGAAGTCTTCAAACGAAACAGTAAATGCGTGCAGCTTTGGAGATCCCGTACGCTTAACTTCTTGTTCCACAAGCGAACTCTGATCGACAGTAGTAACATCAAAACCTTGTTCGAGCAGATATCTCGTTTCATTAAGGGCGCCAGCACCAATATCTATTGCCTTGTCTCTGCTTTGCATATAAGTAAGAGCTTTTACAAGCAACGGATGAGGTGGATTCCCGACTGTTCCTTTATAGTATTCTGACCAATCGATGTTTATCATATTTTGTTAAAAACATATATCCATCACAGTTTCCACTTGAAATGAACATTTAGATATTAATCCCTCTTGCCTTGAGATCATCTTTACTCTCAAATTCTAGATAATTTTGCGTCAACTCCTCACCTTTTTCTATATCCCTTGTTGTTATAAGATATGCATCTTTGTACTTGGTATCCTGTGTCACCGTCCCTTCTTCTGAATGATTTATAAAATGTGATACATCAAAATCAACATGCCATTTATGAGCCTGCTTATCAAAAAATCCCCACCAGCGAATTTCTTGCTTCTCTTTTTCCTCTAATACATCAAATTGCTCCTGAGTAATATTTACATCAAGCGCAGGGCTAGAAGTATAAACAAGTGTTCCTTTCCTTATATTTTCATCTGCAAATAGACCGATGCCATGTTTCGATGATCGATCCAATTTGTACTTAATGTGAATCATGTAAAAACGTTTTTTTATGATCTTATTGTTCCCATCCCTTCAAGTACAACTGCGCTAGGCAAACCTGTAAGAAATTTTTTCGTAACGATCAACTTGGACTTATTGAAAATATACTACCCCTTAATAACAAAATCCGCAAAATACGCCACCTCATCTTTTGTCGGTGCCCAATCTGGCATATTGCCGCCAAAGAAAGTCGTGAAGTTGAATGAATCAATCCCAAAAGTAGCTCCTTTTGCTCTAAATGCTCCCTTTTGATCAAGAGCAAGTTTACCATCTAACCAGGATATGATCTGACCATCTCTTTCGCCTGGCGCATTCATGGTAATTTCAGTTTTAAGCGTATGCCACTGACCTGGAATAAACCCGAAAGACTTTTGTTCTTTTGACTCAAGATCCTTCCAAGGAAAATCATCGCCCCAATTCTTCTCTTGAGCTCTCTCCATCCAGTACATATATTGAAATATCTCACCTCTCTCCCGCCACATAATTCTGGCTGAAAAACCATCTGATCCATCCGACTTCTTGCCTCCAGCCGGTGAAGTACCTCCACATAAACCTGGCAATTTTCCTCCTTTAACAAAATCAAAACCAGCCGGAAACATAACCTGATACTCAATCGTACACTTCAAATATGATTTATCAAATTTAAACCTCCATTGTGCGCCCCCACCATGTTCTTCTTGGCCAATTTTTCCTTTTGGATATTTGATTTCAAATACATGTCGCGATTTGTCTAATGGGTCTTCGACGATGTTACACCTACCACTATCAGCGCCCATGATTCTTGGGGGATTATTCCAATCCTGATTTATCTGATCCTTCGTATATAATCCCAAAGGTTGCGATGTGAATGTAATCTTTTTATCCATTATTTTTGTGTCAAAATTTTTTCAGTTCCATAGCCCTCTCCATAATCCTCTCTCCCACCTCACCCCAATCAAAATATTTCCTGTAATCAGCCGGATCAATAAGTTTGATTTCTGTTACATCTCCATCCGGATCTGACATAAATTGAAAAGTGTATTTTTTGCATATTTGGATTATAGCAAAAAGTGTCGGTTTGCCAATCGTATTTTTTTGTACTTTTTACCAGCCATAATATAACTCTGTAGCTACGCGAATGCCCTGGCTTAGTCGAAGCATTTTCGTATCCACCAAAACAAGCTAAAAAAGGACTGACTAGAAACGCGAGGTTTCTTTCCAGTCCCGACTAGACCATCAACGCCACTAGTAACAGGCTCATCAAGTGGCGGATATAGGTTGCCGATCGATCGCTGATCCGGCTGTCCAACACCAGTGCTAGGGTCAACTTTCTGTCTCGGTCTACCTCCATGTCTTCAACATCCTTGATATACTCCCGGATACTTATGACCACGAACACGTAGGCTGCCATAAACCATAATCTTGTAATCTTGGTATCCAAGAACAATGGGAATGTAACCGTGGCCGCTACGTTCAGACTAACAATCACGTTTTTAGCAAACGGATTGCTTTGGGCTTTGTTGTAGAGCATGGATGCTACCCACATCCCTAAACAAAGCGATCCGAACATGACGTTCTGAAATAAGACCCATAGCGAGAGAGCAAGGCTCACCGTCGCAAGCCCAAGTGCGTAGCAAAGGAATATAGCCGGTTGTTTACTGGCCAAGAACCTGCCTTTCGCAACATCGATTTCTCGATCATGGTAGTCATTCCAGATCATTGCCATGCTGGTGATAAAAAACACAGTAGCCACAACAATCCAGTCGATTGGCTGATTGGCATGCCGAAAGCCGGAAATTACTAAAAGAGCTGTAGACGTCCCACAAATAGGACGTAGTGCTTTGATCCACGGCATCACATCCTCCTTATCTTTTGATTGACGAATTTCTAGCTAAGTTTAGCATTTATCTCCGGCTCAGGGTAATGATTCATATAGGTTACTCTGTAGAGCTTCATCAAGTAGTTACATCGTTATTCGTACTCAATAGTTGCCGGTGGTTTTTGAGTGATATCAAATAGAACTCTATTTACGCCTCTTACTTTTCCAACTATTGAGCTGGAAATCTTTTCAAGTAATTCAGTTGGTATCTTATGCCAATCTGCACTCATACCATCTACCGAATCGACAGCCCTAAGAGCAAGCATATATTCATAAGTTCGAGCGTCACCCATAACCCCTACAGTTTTCAAAGGAAGTAATGCTGCAAAAGCCTGCCAGATTTTCTCGTACTCTCCAGCCTTCTTTAGTTCATCAATGAAGATTGCATCTGCTTCCTTAAGAATATGAATCCTATCAAGAGTAATTTCTCCAACAATTCGGACTGCCAAGCCAGGTCCAGGAAACGGATGCCGCCAAAGCAAATCTTTTGCTAGTCCCAGAACTTCTCCCAATCTTCGAACCTCATCTTTATACAAATCTCTTATCGGTTCAACTATCTGGAATCCGAACTTTTCAGGTAGCGTAAGGTTGTGATGGCTCTTTATTTTAGAAGCATGCTTTGAAGCTTCGGCTGATTCAATCCGATCAGGATAGATTGTGCCTTGTGCAAAATATTTAATCGGATATTTCTTGAGTTTGTTCTTGATAGTATCTTCAAACACTTCAATGAATGTATGGCCAATTATCTTTCTTTTTTGTTCTGGGTCAGTTACACCCTTAAGTCTACCGAGAAATATTTTTGACGCGTCTATGACATGTAAATCAAAGCCCCTTTTCTTTAAGACTGTTGCAACATCTTTTACTTCATTCTTCCGGAGAAGGCCCGTATCAACAAAGACAGCGTGCAGCTGCTTACCAACAGCCTTATGAAGCAGAGTGCCAGCGACCATAGAGTCTACCCCTCCGGAAATTCCAACAATAATATGATCCTTACCGATTTGCTCTTTGAGGTGAGAAATAAGATTTTTTGCCACTGAATCAATCTTCCAGTCCTTAGGAGCTTTGCAGATATCAAACATGAAGTTGGAGAGAATCTTTAAACCTTTCTTTGTATGTGTCACTTCCGGATGAAATTGAATGGCAAACAAATCTTTGTTTTTATGACGATATGCCGCGCAGTTACAGCCAGAAGTAGACGCTGTGGTTACAAAGCCATTTGGAAGTTTAGACACTTGGTCTCCATGAGAAAACCAGACCAACTCTTTCGAAGAAAGATTCTTAAAAAGAGCTGAGCGTTGCTTTACAGTCAAAATCTCTTTGCCAAACTCTCGATGTTTACCTTTCTCAACTCGGCCACCAAACATGCAAGCCATTACTTGATGGCCATAACAAATGCCTAGAATAGGAATATTTGAGTCAAATATTTTCTTATCGGGCCTTGGGCTACCTTTTTCCAATACAGAAGCAGGACCACCAGAGAAAATAATGCCGGAAGGATTTAACTCTTTAATCTTTGTTGCAGAAGTATCAAAAGGCAGAATCTCGGCTGTTACTCCGAGATCTCTTACACGACGAGCTATCAGGTGTGCAAACTGGCTTCCAAAATTTAATACAACAATCATGTGATTAGGGGTTATCTCTCGACTCGAGAAAATCCTTGAGCTTGGCAAACGGTTTTATTTGCAGATAGGTTTTTTTATCCTCCGCCTCATTTAGTGATGCAAGTGGCCCGGACACCGAATTTAGTAAACCGATCTTGTATAATTACCAATAGTAATACACAAGCATATGAAAAGATAGCGTAAATTTTTTTCATAAAATGATTGTACCACAAAAATTGACATTCCAATTTTATTTGTTGGATGCGTGGGATAGATTCAGAACTTATTTGAGAAATTAAGCCACTAAATCATTTTCCGAACAATAATACTTCTTACCTGTCTTAAAAGCATCGAATGCGAGAATACAAAATTCAAAAGTTGGTCCTTTTGGTAAATCGTCTAGACTATACCACCTCCACCCTTCCGCCTTATTTGGCTCCAATGTTTGAGCTTCTCCACTCGACCAATCAGCCACCAGTCCTATATGAACATAATGTTTGGGAGCATATTTTGTCACATTAGTAAGATACAGGAATCTGATATTTTTGATTTCCAATCCAGATTCTTCTCTGGTCTCTCGAATCGCGCAATCCTCAAATGATTCCATGTGCTCAAGATGCCCTCCTGGGAATCCATACTCACCCGCCCCATGTGAACCTTTACGCTTCGTCATCAAGACTTTTCCGTCCTTAAATATCATTACACCCACACTAACCCTTGGTTTATTTTCTGAAGTTTCCATAAGTTTAGTATATCAAATGTAATTGCTGATGTTTTTGAATCAAATACGGAGACTACAATTTTTACATTATTTGAATCCATGTTTTTACAGTATCAGCCAATTCTTGCTGATAGTCATCATATTGATGATTAGCGTCTCCTAGAATTACAGTTTCAACTCTTTTTGAATTAGTCATCGCTTTTTTAATTCTTTCCATTGTCTGTTCGACGGGAATACTCAAAGCTCCATCCTTTTTGCCCATAATGGTTATCGAGGGAATAGATATGGTAGATAAGACAGAAAATTCGTCTTCTGGATTATAAAAATGTAGTATTTGACGAGATATTCCTTGCCATCGGCGCCAATTCGTCGGAATTCCCGACATACCACTTTTTCATCCAATTCTCCTTCCTGAAAGATATTTTGGATATGCTCGGTCACCGTCGAACGACCCTTGCCGTAGAGGGTTGCGATAGTGTCCTGTGTCAACCACACCGTGTCGCCATCAAAACGAACATCTATCTTGATTTTTCCGTTTTTGTCTTTATATATAACGATTTGGGAATTCAGTTTTTCCATGGACTGATTTTACACCCAGACAGGAAAAGAGGACAGCAAATGAAAACGATTGACGTTATTTCGGGCGATTTTGAGTTTTCTACGAAATTGCTGGCCGTGTGGGATGTTATCCGAACGGATTTAAGCCGTTTTGGCTAGTTTATTAATTTAGTAAATATCTTCTCGTAGATAGCAAGTAATTGCTCACTATAGTCAGTATCGTAATAAAAATTGTTTTCCATGTCAGGTGACGCATTATACTCAATGAATACAATCTGATCCTCACGGTCTATTGATTCGACATCACCTAAAATAAACAGATCAATCCCAACAAGACGTAGTGCAGAAACATTTGCAATCTTTTTTGAGACTTTCTCGACTGTCGAACTAAGCCGGTTAGGAATAAATTCATATTCCCCACCACGCGATAGATTACGCCCGTAAGATATATTGAGCCGTTCATCCTTAGGTAATACGAAACCTAGATCATATTTATGTCGTTTAAGAATTACCGTTAACTGGCTATCAATTAAATCAATACAAGTATTTCGCTTCCTATCCTGAAAGGATTTGTTTCTTTTTTCAATCAGTCCCTTTATCGTAGTCACTCCGTCGCCGATAATATGTGAATAATCTCTCTTATAGGCTTGAATAATCTCACCATCTAGTAATACGACTCTGATTTCAGTTGGAGCATCAATATATTCCTGAACGATCACGTCATCAGCATCAAAATCATTATCACCTAAAATCAGATCTAACTCATCGATCGAATCTATTCTAAAGACATTCTTGCCTTGCGCACCATGTACAGGCTTGATTATCGCCGGCACCCCGACAGTCTTCAAGGCAATGCGAATACCATCTTTTACATTATTTGAATTGCTAACTGTTTCCTCTTTCGGAACTCTGATACCTGCCGTCGAAACGATTTCTGAAGACAGAATCTTGCTACCCGAAAATTCAGTAGCCGCATTATTGTTCAAATCTAGAGTGCCATAAGAAAAATAGTGCCTAATCCCGTCAAGACCTACGATGTATCCGGCATCCAGATCGTGATCCATTACACAAAATTCACGACCATACAGGTCGGCCAATTGTCGTAAAATGGGAGTAATTTTTGACTTATTTTTATTCATGGTCGGCTGATATTGGATTCAGATCTAACTCATGCGTATTGTAATATGTTTCTTGACGAACAAGATAATCCGATGGACATTTTGTAAGAAAAGCTACAGCCTTTTCCAGACGAGTCAGGTGTCCACCTTTAAAAAGAATCAAATCTCCTTCTTTTTGGATATTCTCAATATAGTGTGCCGCGTTTAGAGAATTTTTAAAATGTTTGTTTAGATGGTGAATGTCCGCATTAAATTCTTGCCACACTTTCGATACATTTCCCACAGTTATAAGAATATCCACTTTGGGGATTACCTCAATAGCAGTCTCTCTGTGGATGTTTTCTGTCTCTTTTCCTAAATTTAGCATATCTCCTAGGACTGCAATCCGTCTTTGATCATCAGATTTCTTCAGGGATATTAGAGTATTGACTGAATTTTCGACTGCATATGGTGATGCGTTAAATGTATCATCCAGTACGATTATACTAGTATTCTGTTCAGGAATTATTCTAAGGCGGCCACTTTGCGGTCTATACTTCTGTAATCCTAATTGAATCTTATCGGCAGTACAATTCAGATGTTTGGCCACCAAAATAGCCATATCAATAGCCTTCATATTTTGAATACCCAAAAAGCCTGCGAACGTAATACTCCTCTTATTAGGATTATCTAAACGAACTTCGATATTGAAACCGATCGGTAAAGTAAAATTATCCTTATGCCTATATGTGATTTCATAATTACCATCTTTGATAAACTTATCTCCATTGCAAAAGATTATTTTACCTGGAAAATCCCCATAAAAGTGCTCGATATTAGCTTCATCTTTATCGATTATAAGTACACCGTCTTTATCCATAGCACTGATGAGAAATTTCTTTTCTTTAATCAGCATCTCTTTTGAGCCAAAAACCCCAAGATGGGATGGAATATGAGGAAGATTAGTTACCAAGACTATGTTCGGCTTAAGCCATTTTGCAATCCTTTCAATTTCTCCCACTTTACCTGCACCGACTTCTATTATCAAAATTTCAGGAAATCTTGCTCCAAAATATAACTGCCACAAGCCATAAGCAAGTATGGTGCACAATGACAAAAAGCCTTCCTCGGATTCAAAACCGCCGATCACAGATATTGGCACGCCAAAATCATTATTATAATTACGCGATGTCTTCCTAATTCTAAATGAGGTTGATAGTGTGCAAGCTATCGCTTCTTTAGTCGATGTCTTACCTACACTTCCAGTAACACATATAACCATAGGACTAAATTTCCTGATTAAAGCCGTGGCAGTTTTTTCAAGAAGATTTAACATGGTATTAATTTATAAAACTCTGGAATATCAGTCAAAAAAGTCTTTTCCTGAAGTAGTGCCATAAATATCAATGGGTATTTCATCCTATCCATTGCCTTGAAAGTCGAAGTAATCATCCATCCCTTATACTTTTCTTCAATGTTTTGGCCGTCTTCATACATATTCTGTCCATTTTCAAGAAGTTCGTTGAAATAAGATGTATTCAGACTATTTACACCATAAATTCTTTGCTCTTCATCATCAAGTCTAATATTGAATCCGAATGAAGATAGCTTGTTTACCCACTTTTCATCACAAAAGATCTGATTGCAGTTTACCATCTTATTTTGATACATTATTTCTCTAGCCCAAACATTCTTACTTTCTATGGCATGAAATGGCAAAACAAGATTTTCAAAATTATTAAGCATTAGGACTTTTGGAGCTAGCAAATAATCTGTCGGATTGCTTATGTAATTGTCTACTGGTAATAATCGTTCACCGCTCGCTTTTGATATCGCATAGAATGGAAAATCATCCTGACTCTTTCTTCCTTCGTACGCAAGAGCATTCTTATACGTTTCGCGTAGTGATTCATCATTATTGAAAATATCCAAAAGCTGTCTCGTCTTACCCTGAATATCCAAATCAGACATTCTTTGGATAACGATATTATCATCTAACTCAAACTTACTGACTATTCTTTGTAACAGTGAGACATAATAATCTGAAATCTTGATGCCGACTTGCATAAATTCTTCATTCAGAAGCCATTCAATAAAATCAATCGCGCTGTCACTTTGCTCCGGAAATCTTCTCAACATCGAGATGATATTACATTTCGCCTGTCTAAGAGATTGAATAAAGCTATCATCAATTACAGAGAAAGCGAAGGCTCTATTAGGTCCAACAAGAGAAAAAGATCCGAGACTATTAGTGACATCCTTAATCCAATGTTCAACAGTATCCTCATATTTGAAGTGTTGTTTTATCGTAGCTATACCGACCTTTGAATCAAGTTCTTTGAGGGCTGGGTATGACAGATTCGCCAATAGATGCTTGGGCATGACGAAAGATAATGGCCTTACATTTGTTCTTTCAGTCTTACTCATAAAAAATCTCTCACCATAGTGATATGTCAAATCCGAATTACTCTTATCAATACCGATATTATCAATGTCGTCTATGACTATCTTTAACTTGAGTCCCGTCTTGGCAAGGCAAATTAAATATAGCAGGTTGAAATCGAAAGGACTGTGGTACAAGGAGGTAACCGTGTGCCCTTTCCCAAGCTTGATCGGTACCGGTTTAAATTTCATGAGTTTTTAAGCAATAAATCATCTTTTTAGTATCTGTGTCATGGCCAAATAAATAATCAGACCAAATGCCTTCTATCTCAAAACCTAATTTCTCTAAAATTTCATGTATCTTTTTATTGGGGTTTATTTTCATTAAGGCGTCAAATTCTTGTACCTTATCCATTGCGCCTTTAACAGTCTCTGTGTACCTAAATTTTTTTTGAACAATCGAGGTTACCTTATCAACACCAACCGTCTTTTGGTCTCGTTGTAAAATATCTCCAGATGGTAATATGGTTGAATAATCTTGCTTCCATTGTTCAAGATCAAAAGAAAGATTATCGCCATTCATTAAGTCCAGAATAAAATGGCTTTTGCCATGCATGTGATTTCTGATATTTTTCAGACACGCCATCTGGTCTCCTTCAGTAAGTAAATGCTGAAAAGTATTAAAGGGTAAATAGATAAGATCGAACGTCGTCTGCAAATCAAAATCCACGAAACTTAACTTGTATAATTTATAGTTATGATTTTCAGCACACACTTTTCGACACCTATCCAGCATAGTCTCTGATATATCAATTCCAACGCCGGATTTAACCAACGGAAGAAGTTTGGAGAATATTCTGCCCGTACCTACGCCAAGTTCGAGTATTGTTTTTGGTCTGAATCTTTCAACAAGTTTCACATAAAATGCCACCTCATCCTTGAGAAATGGTCTCGGGTCAGAATCATATAAAATTGGATCATATTCCATCGACATATTTTTGTTCAATTACGCCTCATCCTGTAGCCTATCTCTAACATATGAGTAACAACCAGCTAAAAAACCGTATGCTCTGGAAACATCAGTTAGCTTACTATTGATTGCCCACGGGTGAATATATAAACCACTGCTGATAAGTAAATCATATTGAGTAAAACAATTAGCTTCTTCTATATCGTAAAACATAGTCGTTTTAAAAGCTTCAAATTTATTTCTGATGCAAGTGTGAATCTCATCTTTTATTGAATGTTTCTCATGAATTAATTGCTTAGCATCAAAATCCCTAATTTCATTTTTCATCAAGGTTCTAATCGATTCATCGGCTGAATTATGTTTTAAGTATGCACTAACCAATTCATCTAACGCATTCCTATATTTCTCCTCAATGATAAATCTCATACTTATGACTGGAATAATGTGACAATGAATCGTTTCCGGAAGATTTAAACCTGATGTCTTTCTCACATAATCATATGTCTCATTGAGTTCCGTCTGATAACCATCAATATATTTATACATGTCCGGACCAGACAAAAGATAAACATCCTTAACCTTAGCTTTTGCGGCATCAATTGTTCCATGGAAAAGGACGCTTACCGGATTCGGTATAAGCCAACCACTCTTCATATTTGTCAGACCAAAAACACCCAACTTCAATACATCATTCCAGTTATTTACTTGAGACTTAGAAGTTTTCCCTTCTTCATCAACGATCCTACTCCATAAATTTGGATGAAGTTCAGTAATTTTTTCTAAAATTTGAAGGACTTGATTTTTATTCTCTTGAATATACTCCGTATATGTAAAACATAATGACTTTGGCAACGCCCGCTTTAATGCTGACATGTGGAAATCCACTAGACTTGTCCCGATCTGTGTTTCTCGCGATATAGAACTTGGAAGTCGTGTGATTTTTGAATGCGTAGTCAATATACTCGGATCCGCTATTTCTTCTGCTTTTCCGCCTACGATTAGACTGTCTGGATGAAAATTATTATCTTTCGTACCAAGAGTACGATCATAAAAGAGCATCGGTATGCCCAGAGAAGCTATTGCGAGATTATTTGGATAGATATTACCAATATGCGGTGTTTTCAATACCACGCCTTTTTCATTGTGAATTTTAATCAGATCAGCTATGGATATATCCTCATGAATAGAAATCTTGAAAGACATACATTTTAGTAAGACTTGGCAAATATAACTCTCCTTGCGGAAGGCTTACCGGTCTTTATACATATGCCAGCTTCGTCTTTTTGATCAAAAGGGAGGCATCGGATAGTAGCGCCAGTCTCGTCTTTGATTTGAGCTTCAACTTCTTTTTCACCAGACCAATGAGCAAGAACAAAATTTCCTTCTTCAATTGCTTTTACGAATTCGTCCCAAGTATCTACAGTTTTAGTCTTCGTTTTACGATACTCAACCGCCCGATTAAATAAGTTCTGTTGTATCTCATTTAACATTGATGTAACAGTCTCAACTAATGACTTAAGAGATGCCTTTGACTTTTCTCCCGTATCACGTCGAACAAGCATGGCGGATTCATCGGCAATATCTTTCGGTCCAAGTTCAATCCGAATCGGAACACCTTTCTTTTCCCACTCATAATATTTCTTTCCTGGTCGCATGTCCCTTACATCAACATGGGATCTAACTCCACCGGCATTCAATAGATCGTTAAGTTCTTTAGCTTTGTTGTTTACCACATCTTTATCATTTTCTGAAGGAATAATGGTCGTGATAACCGCTTGAATCGAGGCAATCTTTGGTGGAAGCACGAGTCCTTTATCGTCACTATGTGTCATGATAAGACCTCCTATCGTGCGCGTACTCAACCCCCAACTTGTTTGCCACCCGTACTGCTCAGTACTATTTCGATCTAGAAACTTCACATCGAACGCTTTCGCAAAATTCTGACCCAGGTTATGAGAAGTCGCAAATTGCAGAGCTTTTCCGTCTTGCATCATTGCTTCAAGAGAATATGTTCTTAATGCACCGGCAAATTTCTCAGATTCAGATTTGGTACCGGTAATGACAGGAATGGCCATTATATTTTCAGCAAAATCTTTATATATAGCTAACATCATTCGAGCACGATCATCAGCTTCTTGTTCAGTTTCGTGAACGGTATGACCTTCCTGCCATAGAAATTCTACAGTGCGCAAAAAGAGGCGGGGCCTCATTTCCCACCTGACTACATTTGCCCACTGATTAATCAGTAAAGGCAGATCTCGATATGAGTGTATCCAACGTGAAAAACTCTCATACATTATCGTCTCAGAAGTCGGGCGAACAACCAAGGGTTCATCGAGCTTCTTTCCTCCAGCGTGTGTCACAACCGCAACCTCTGGCGCAAAACCTTCTATATGTTCCTTTTCTTTATTAAGATATTTTTCTGGAATAAAAAGTGGAAAATACGCATTTTGCACACCAGTCTCTTTGAATTTTTCGTTAAGGATCTGTTGCGTCCTTTCCCAAAGCGCATAACCATACGGCTTGATGACCATACATCCCTTTACAGGACCATATTCAGCAAGATCGGCGGCCGAGATGATATCGAGATACCACTGGGAATAATCTGCTTTTCGACTTGTGATCTCCTTGTCTATCGTCTTGATTTTTAATTCGCTTGACATACAGGTATAATAGTATAAATATCAAAATATCTCAATGTTAGATTCAGTAGCAAAAACACAAATGCAACCAAATCCTTATACCATTGTCACTCTGTCCAGGAGTGCATTCATAAATAATCTTCGAGAATTTCAGAAATTGTCACCGGCTATTGCTCCCGTATTAAAAAGTAATGCGTATGGACACGGATTGACTGAGGTAATCAGTATACTAAAAGATGAAAAAACTTCTTTTATTGTCGTCGATTCTTATGATGAAGCCTCAGCTATTAGAAAAAACGAGGTACCAAATCCGATTCTCATAATTGGATATATACAAGCAGAGACGATCAATTGTTCAGAATTGAGTAATATATCATTCGCAATAACCAGTATTGAAATGCTTCTGGAACTGCGCAGTAAAGTGCATAAAAAAACCAATATACATCTAAAAATCGATACAGGCATGCATCGTCAAGGAATTTTTTTATCGCAAGTGTCCGGAGCAATTCAAATCATACAACAGCAGACATTACTTATTCCCGAAGGAATCTATTCTCACTTCTCTGACGCAAATAATTCTGATTCGGCATATACCCATACCCAGATTGAGGCATGGAATAGTGTCGTTAAAATTTTCAAGACCAATTTTCCCAAGATGTCTTATTTTCACATAAGCAATTCGGCCGGCCATGGGTACACGGAAAAAATTGATGCGAACGTGACTCGTGCAGGAATGGGTTTGTACGGTTTCAGTGGCAACGGAAAAGTTGACTCACTTGTAAATTTGAAACCAGTCCTAGAATTATCAACTGTGATCTCAGGCATAAAAGACATCGATCCGGGATCCAAGGTTGGATACAACGGAACATTCATTTCAGATACAACGAAAAGAATAGCAACAATACCCGTTGGTTATGATACTGGATTAGATCGACGACTATCTAATAAGGGTGTTGTAAAAATCGGCAATAAATTTGCAAAAATTATCGGTATCATAAGCATGAATACAACGATAATTGACATAACGGAAATTGAGAACGTTCAGCTTAATACTCAAGTCATCGTTATCAGTCGAAATTCTTCTGACCAGAATTCAATGATGAATATCGCGAGGGAATGTAATACGATTGTTGATGACATTGCTACTGGAATCAATCCATTTATAAAAAGATTTATCACTGAATAGATCAACTTGTGTTTACTCCCCCAAATGCGCCTGATCGTTCCATGTCGAGAGTATCCAGAAACGGCCGAATCGTTCCTCGCTGTCATATTTGAAAACTGATAATCCGGTATTTCCTATCTCCATGACCGACATAAATCGCCTACACTCGCGCCCGTCCAACTCAGGCCCAATAACGACGAGAGCGGCCAGGACTTTCAGAAATATTCCATGCGTCACCGCCAATATCGTTTCTTCCGGCCTTGAAGCTAGATATTTCAGTGCTTTTTGCGCTCTTATTTTCAAATCCTCGAAATTCTCTTCGTCGGAATGTCTGAAACCAGGTATGTGGAAGTTGTCCCATACAGACCGCCATATTTTTTGCTGATCCGGCGATTCTATAACTTGACCAAAAACAGCAGAAGGCTTGCGACGCTCGGCGAACAAGTCCGACGATTCAGTGGTTATTCCTAGAGATGAGGCGATTATCTGTCCGGTCTCCATTGATCTTTCGAGTGGGCTAGTTATAACCGCCTTCACGGAGAGTCCGGCGCATCTCTTTGTCAAAAACTCCGCTTGCTTCCGGCCGTTATCGCTCAATGGAGAATGATCCATATTGCCCGTCTCGCTTATATTCCCCTCACTCTCGCCGTGGCGTATTAAATAAATGGTTTTCTTCATGTTTGTAATTATTTGATCAACGGCTCATAGTGTTGAGCCGTTAGAATCCTTTAATGAATATTTATTTCCAATGAAGTCTGCTAGCTTATGAACAGAGTCCTTAATTTCTTTGGGACCATTGATTCCCGGAGCGATGACATGTGTCTGCCACCACTTGGGAAATTCATCGGTAATAAATTCTTTTCTGATGCTTCCAAAATTCAGCCAACCAAGCCAAAGAACCCTGTCAAAGAAAGTTTCGGCAATAAAATAGTGTTTTTTAGCCTCCTTCGTGGATGATTCATCCTGCTTCAAGAACGACTTGTAATCTTTTAGAACTCCGGATATCCATTTTTTGAACGATTGCTGAGCTTTTTCCATTTCCGCAAGCATCACTTGATGTTCATTCCAAGACATCTCCCTATCACCCACACGCACGCGAGGCATACTATCTTTACCTTTCTCACTCTTTTTATTCTTCGGATGCTTATTTTCATATTCTAGTGATTTCTCTACCGGAGATACCCCACCTAGACGCTCATGCGGAAAATAATTCCACGCATCAGTCACTAATTCGAGAATATTGCTTACTGACCTTCACCCAACTCCTTTTCATACCACAAGCCTGATTTGACAAGGAA
>CAYIFO010000002.1:11724-35183 GCA_964362725.1 uncultured Candidatus Saccharibacteria bacterium | reverse complement strand
ATTTGACGCAAATTTGACGATGCACCAATTCCAATCTCCGAGAGGGTTATACCTCCCGGAGATTTTTATTGCCTTTTTGGTGCTTTTGAGTAGTATTGGCGGCAGATGGTAAAGTTGAAAACAAAAATAGAAAGGGCCACCACTTATGCCTAACTTAACTTTACAGGGCAATCCCCGGTATCAACCGAAAGACCTGCAGCAACATTTCGGCTACGACAACCTTTTCAGGTGTGTGGCCGAAGTGGAAATCGCGACCATGAGGACACTGGCGGACATCGGAGTCATTCCTCCTGCCGACATCTTTCTCCTCACGCCAGAAGTCGAACAGAAACTTCTCGCGATCACGACCTCCGAAGTCGATGAAGTTGAACATGCGATCACCAAGCACGACATCCGTGCCTGGGTTCGCTTGGCTCAAGAGAGGTCACCCCGCGGTCTTCGCCGATGGATTCATGTTCCACTCACGAGCTATGACGTTCTCGATACGGCGCGGTCACTTCAATTCTTCCGCGCTCACACTGGAGTGGTCAAGCCACTCGCAGACAAAGTCATCGGGCATTTCATTGAGCGGACCCGGACATTTGCCGAGCAGAAGCAGATCGGCCGTACACATGGCCAACATGCGCTCCCTATCACCGTTGGCTTCTGGTTCGCCACAATCTTGAGCCGGATTCTCCGAAATCTTGAAAGCGCGAACACGGCGGCTTATGGCCGGGCCGAAAGGGAATTGAATACGAAATAAGATCCCATGCTACAATTTCCCCATGATCTCTTCTTTTTCCGCCATCATTCTGGGCCTCGTTGAAGGTTTTACCGAATTCCTGCCCGTATCATCAACTGCCCATCTGATCCTAACCTCGCGCCTTCTTGGTTTGGGGCAGACGAACTTTATTAAAACCTTTGAAATAGCCATCCAGAGCGGGGCGATGCTGGCCGTAATTGCCATATATTGGCGTAAATTGATTGATGTGGAAGTGCTAAAGCGGGTGATTGCAGCTTTTATTCCGACAGCTATTGTCGGTCTCATCTTCTATAAAATAGTCAAGAATTATTTATTTGAAAGTCAGACGGTTATCCTCATCGCCTTGGCCCTGGGCGGAATAGTTTTGATTTTCTTCGAAAAATTCATTCGCCAAGAGAATTCCGTCACTGATATCAAGCAATTAAGTTATGGCAAAGTTGTTTGGGTCGGTCTTGCCCAAGCGGTTTCGATTATTCCAGGAGTTTCCCGTTCGGCGGCCACGATTGTCGGTGGAATGTTCCTGGGTATTAGCAAAGAAGCGATTGTTGAATTTTCCTTTCTTTTGGCCATACCGACTATTTTGGCTGCAACCGTCTTTGATCTTATCAAAAGCCCGAACATTTTTTTGGCGGATCAGTTGACTGGTTTAGGCATGGGATTTATTGTTTCATTTTTGGCGGCCTGGATTAGCATCAAATTCTTGCTAAGTTATGTCAGGAATAACTCACTAGCTATTTTTGGTTGGTATCGCTTGATTTTGGTTGCCGTTTTCGTTTTGTTCCTGCTTTGATTTGCTATACTTACTAGCGTGGATTCAAATATTAGATTGGTTATTTCCAATGAAGCCCGCCTGGGGATCTTTCTGGTCGTTATCTTTTTTTTGGTCTATGTCGGCGGGCGCTTGCTTTTGAAGGGCGTGGCTTTGCTTGAATCGGCCGAGCCGGCAGATCAAATGATTTCCATAAAAGAAATAAATCGGGGTAATCTTTATGAGAGACAGGTGATTTTCACTTTTGATGGCGGTTCAGCCGACCAGTCGGGCGAAAAAATCCTGGCCGTTCTGGCCAAGCATGGGGCCAAGGGCACATTTTTCCTGACCGGGCGCTTTATTGACTCCAACCAGGATTTGGTCAGAAAAATAATATATTCCGGCCATGAAGTCTTTAATCATACTTACAATCATCCCCACCTGATTCAATTGAGCGAAGAGGAGATCGCCACGGAATTCCGAAAAACCGAATTGAGCCTGAATATAGTCGCCGGAGTTTCGACCAAACCTTTTTTCCGGCCGCCCTACGGTGATCGTGATGACCGGGTTCTGCGGGCCGCTTTCAAAGAAGGCTATCAATCGGTCTATTGGACAGTTGACGCCGGCGATTGGGAGGAGTCACTCGGTATAAGCGCCGAAGAGGTTAAAGCCAGAATTTTGAACAATGTCGCTCCCGGCAATATATATCTGATGCATCTTGGAGACAAAATTACCGGAGAAATTCTTGACGATGTTTTGACGGCCATAGAGATTAAGGGTTACAGGGTGGTCTCGCTTGGTGAAGGAATCATATATTCCAATGATCAGTAAAGCCAGAAGGGAATTGCGCAAAGATTTTTTCCTGATTATCACCGGAGTGGCTTTGGCCATTTTTCTGTCGCGGATCGGTTTCATCGCCTGGTTTATCAATGTTTTGGGTGAGCCGGCTATAGCCAGTTTTGTCGCCGGCATCTTCTTTACCTCGGTCTTCACGGTGGCTCCGGCGGCGGTGGCTTTGGCCAACATTGAAGCCGCCAATACAACCGTGGCTGTTTTCGGGGCTCTGGGTGCGATGTTTGGCGATCTTGTCCTCTTCTATTTCATTAAAGATCGTTTCGCCAACGATCTTCTAAATTCACTGAAACCTTCTCTGGTCAAGCATTTTCTCAAATCGTTTCATCTGGGTTTTTTGAAATGGCTTTCGCCGATTCTTGGCGCCCTGATCATCGCTTCGCCCCTGCCCGATGAATTGGGCCTGACTCTTCTCGGATTGTCCAAAACCCGACTGGCTATCCTCATGCCCGTATCCTACGCCATGAATTTATTGGGAATCATTCTTATCCTCTGGTTCAATAAACTTTTTTAGATCAGCCCGAAGAGCTATCTTTTTGTTTGTTGGTAAGGTCACCCACTCCAAATTGCAACCATATTTTGAAATAAGTAGTTATCAAAATATGGGCAATTTGTCGGGGCTCAAATCACATTACCAACAAACAAAAAGATAGCTCTTCGGGCTTACATAGAAAAAATCAGTTGCTTTGTTAACAATTCTCCTTTAAACTGGCCAGATGAATACAAGAAGAATTTTCTTTTGGTCGGCATTCGTCGTGATCCTCGGCCTCATCGTTTGGGGTCTAGTTGTGGCCATGAATAAGGCACCAAGTGACAAAACAGCCAAATTGGGCCAACCGGCGCCGGTTACCGGACAGGATCATGTCTGGGGTCCGACTGACGCTCCCGTGACCATTATTGAATACAGCGATTTCCAATGTCCGGCTTGCCAGGCTTATTACTATGTCCTAGAAAAATTGATGGCTAGCAGTACGGTTCCGATACGCCTGGTTTACAGGCATTTTCCCTTGACTCAACACAAAAATGCTTTGCCGGCCGCCATGGCTTCCGAAGCGGCTTCGGTTCAGGGTAAATTTTGGGAAATGTACGGCCTGATCTTCGATAACGCCGCCGACTGGACCGAAGCAGACGATCCTAACCCGGTTTTTGTCGGATACGCAACCAAGATCGGTTTGGATGCGGAAAAATTCAAAACAGATTTGTCCAGTGCAACCCTCAAGGAATTTATCAAAAGCCAAAACGAGGAAGGATTGAAGATCGGCATCAATTCGACTCCGACCTTCTTCGTCAACGGCAAGGTTATCACTAATCCAACAAGCTATGCCGCATTTCAAGCGCTTATTGAAGAAGCCGCTTCGGGCAATACCCAATAGCCTGACCGTTTTTATTTTGGTCGTGGCCCTTCTCGGCTTCGCTGATTCCAGTTTTTTGGCGGTGGAGCATTTTCTCGGCCGGGTTCCGCCTTGCTCGATAACGGCCGGCTGTGAACAGGTTTTGACCAGTACATACGCGACGATTTATTCCATTCCCGTTTCTTTGGTCGGAGTGGTTTTCTATCTCCTGATTCTCGTTGGAGTTTTTGCCTTTTTGGAAAGCAAGGCGATCTGGCCTCTCAAGTGGGCTCTGCTTTTGACCATTCCAGGATTTCTGGCCTCACTCTGGTTTGTCTATATCCAAGTTTTTATTATCCACTCATATTGCGCCTACTGTCTGGGTTCGGCCTTGACCTCGACTATTCTTTTTGTCGCAGCCATGGACATCTTTGCTCGTTATCAGCAGTTAGATTATGAACAGGCTCTATGATGAAACAAAATAACATCGTAATAACCGAGTCATCGACCGATTACGCGCTTCTTGATTCGGGGGAAGGGGAAAAGTTGGAACGATTTGGAAACCGGGTTTTGTCCCGTCCCGATCCCCAGGCTCTCTGGAAAAAGAATTTGGGTTCTGAAGAATGGAAAAAGGCCGATGGCGTTTTTAGTCGTGAGGAAAAAAACGGTGCTAGAGTTGTTAAAGCCGGCTGGTCTCTCAAACCCGGTACGCCTCATATTTGGCCGATCGAGCTGGCCGGTCTCAAATTTGAGATCAGACCGACCCCTTTCAAGCATGTGGGAATTTTTCCGGAACAGCAGGGGAACTGGGAATGGTTTAAAACGCAAATTGAAAATGCTTTCATTCCCGCGCTGTGCCCTCCGAAGCCTGGCGAAGGAGGGAAAGCGGGAATCCAGAACGATACAGTTGAAGTTCTAAATTTATTTGGCTATACAGGTGGCGCGACCTTGGCTTGCGCCCAAGCGGGGGCCAAAGTCGTCCATGTTGATGGATCAAAGTCGGCCATAACCTGGGCCAGGGAAAATGCCGAACTCTCTGGACTATCCGACAAGCCGATTCGCTGGATCTTGGAAGATGCGAGGACTTTCGTTGCTCGCGAGATCAAAAGAGGTCGGACCTATAATGGGATTATCATGGACCCGCCGGCTTTCGGTCATGGTCCGGAAAACGAACTCTGGAAGATAGAGGAAAATCTGTTGCCTCTGATTGAAGATTGTTTCAGATTACTTAAAGATAAATCAGATTCAGACCAATATAATAAACCACTTTTCTTTTTGATAAACGGCTACGCCTCTGGTTATTCGGCTATTGCTTATGAGAATATTTTGCGTGAATTGGTCGAGAAATATGGAGGAACTATTGAAGCGGGGGAGTTGGCTATTCAAGAAAAACCAGCCTCTAGTTCCCAACCCCTTGTCCCCAGACTATTGCCCTGCGGGATTTTTACTAGGTGGAGTCGGTAAACTCTCTCGCCTGTAAATGATTTTTCCGTATTCGTCTATGTGTTTTTTGAGTTCACTATTTTCGAGCGAATTATAATCGACGACATCGACTTTGTAAGGGAAAGCCGGGGCGGCTTCGTTGAGGTATGCCCGTATTGAGGCCACGGAACGATCTTGAACATTGCCTTTTAGCGCTAGGTCAATATCAGAAGCCGGTTTCCAATTGCCCATGGCTCGTGAGCCGAAAATGACAGCCTGCTCGATTTCCGGCCGGGCTTTGACGGCGAAAATTATCGTGTCCATATCCTCGGCATTCAATCCGAAATCGTTTTTGTTCATATTGCTTGTTTGAAAGACTCGAAGAATTCCTTCAGGACTTTGGCGTATATTGTCCTGATATTTTTCTCGGCCTTGACGCAAAATACTTCATCGTAAACATGCGATAGTTCATTTCTGGTCTGTAACATGTCAATCCAGGCGCTTCCGTTTTTTATGAACCCGGCCTGGAATGATTCCTGGATGGTGTCTCGGGGAAGTTTGGCAACAATGCCACCGGCTTCCAGGCGGTCTTTCAGGGTTTTCCAGGCTAGTTCGAAAGTGAATTCGAAGTTCTGGATCAAGGCCGATCGCATCAGAGGTTTGTGTTCCGTGTCTTCCTTAAGAGCGTCTTCAAATTGGGAATAAGCGTTTTTAAGATTTTGAAAGCGTTGTCGCCAGCGGGTTTCTTTTAGTTCATTATTTATCGGCATGGTGAAATTGTAGCATGATGAGCGAATTGTTCCCAACCTTTCCCATCATATGCTATGCTCTAACTATGTCAGCCATTATTCTCGATGGTCGCAAAGTGCGCGATGAAATATTGCCGGAATTGAAGGCCAGAGTGGTGGCTTTGGAGGTAGTGCCAACTCTAGCTATCATCCAGGTTGGCGATCGGCCTGATTCGACTTCTTTTATAAAAGCCAAGAAGAATTTTGGTGAAAAGATCGGCGTCAAGATCAAGCATCTTCAAATTCCGGAAATGGTTCCCCAAAAAGATATGATTGATTTGGTAAATGAATGCAATGCCGATAAAAACATCCGGGGAATAATCGTACAGTTGCCTTTGCCTTTGGCTTTAGATAAAGATGCGATAATCGACGCTATACAACCGGAAAAAGATGTTGATGCTCTGACTTCGTTTAGTGTCAAACGCTGGCTTAGTGGAAATGAGGGAGCGATTCTGCCGGCCACAATTAGAGGTATTAGGACATTGTTTCGATATTATAAGATCAACCTGATTGGCAAAAAAGTGACTGTTATCGGTCGTTCTACCTTGGTAGGCAAACCGATTGCGTCCATGTGTCTCAATGAAAACGCCACGGTTACCGTTTGTCATAGCAAGACACCCAATTTGGCCAAAGAAACCAAAGAGGCTGATATTATTATTTCAGCTGCTGGAAAACCTGGTCTAGTCGGGAAAGAACATATTAGGTCAGGTCAAATTATTATCGATGTAGGCATCAATACAATTCAGGGACAGAAACTGGACGATGAAATTCCCGGCAATAAACTGGTCGGTGATGTTGATTTTGAATCTGTTAAGGGAGAAGTCGAGGCTATTACGCCCGTGCCTGGAGGTGTGGGACCTATGACCATCGTCTCACTTTTTGAGAATCTACTGGATTTGTGCGAGCGATAAGCGTTTGCTTATTTCATGGCCGGAGGCTAGAATACGCCTATTAGAAGCTAAAAATAAAACATTTATATGAATATTCCTCAAAAATTCTGGAATGCGGTCGTTGGAGCCCTCGGACTCCTGACTATATTCCTGGTCATTATTTCTATCAAGGAGATCAAGTCGATCAAATATGTCGGAACCAATCCTAATATGTCCAACACGATTACTGTGGAAGGTAATGGGGATGTTGTGGCCAAGCCTGACATAGCCACTTTCTATTTTAGCATGACCGAAACGGCCAAGACCGTGGCCGATGCCCAGGATTTGGCTGCAGCCAAACTCAACACAGCTTTGAAGGCCATCAAGGACGGTGGTGTGGCCGAGAATGATATTCAGACCCAATCTTATTCCATTAACCCTCATTACGAATACGATGAATGTCCCATATATAACTACCCAGTTCCGCCTTGTCGCTCAAAAAGCACTTTAACCGGCTATGAAGTCAGTCAAAGCATCTTAGTCAAAGTTCGCGATCTCAAGAAGGCCGGAGCTCTCTTTACCTCGATCGGTTCTCTGGGAGTTCAGAATATTGGCAATCTTTCTTTTTCCATCGACGAACCTGAAGCTTTGCAAGCCCAAGCTCGCGCTGAAGCTATTACCAAAGCTGAAGAAAAGGCCAAAGTCTTGGCCAAACAATTGGGTGTTTCTCTGGTCAGGATTATCAGCTTCTCCGATAGTAACGGCAATTATCCGAGACCGATTTATGGTATGGGTGGCGACATGATGTCAGCCAAGGTTTCCTCGGTTGCCCCGGAAATACCGGCCGGAGAGCAAAAAGTGACGAGCAGTGTCTCGATTACATACGAGATAAAGTAAGCGATTGACTTTATCAAATATCGGGTATACTATGAACTGGTAATCCCCAGGCGGGGTTTTTTAATAAAAATATGAAATTTAACCAATATATTCAGGACACGAGGGCTGAAATGAACCATGTCAATTGGCCGACCAAGGCCGAGACGACCAGATTTACGATTCTGGTTATTGTCGTTTCTTTGGCTACAGCATTTCTTTTGGGTATTTCCGACTTCGTCTTCTCCAAGCTTCTGACCCTGTTATTTTAATTGAAAATGAAAAAATCAAAATGTAAAATGACAGATTAAAAATCAAAATGAAAGCGCAGAAATATTTTACAATTTTGCTCTGTCATTTTACATTTTGAAATTTTCATTTTAAATTTAACATGACCAAACAACACACAACCGGAGAACGCAATTGGTACGCCATTCACACCTATGCCGGCTACGAAAACGCTGTGGCTAGGAACCTGAAACAGCGCATTGAGTCTTTGGGCATGGAAGACAAGATTTTTGCCGTGATCGTCCCCACTGAAAAGAAAATCAAGGTCAAAAGCGGCAAGCGGGTCGAGGAAGAGGAAAAGATCTATCCCGGCTATGTTCTGGTCGAGATGATCGTGACCGATGATTCCTGGTATGTCGTTCGCAATACTCCGCGGGTAACCGGCTTCGTGGGAGCGGGCGTGGCGCCGGTACCTTTGGATCAAAAAGAAGTCGAATCACTTTTTGCTCGGATGCAAAAGGGGACGACCGAACATTCGATCGACCTTGTTTCTGGTGATTTGGTCAAAGTGGCCGACGGTCCATTCAAGGATTTTGAAGGCAAAGTTTCCGAGATAGATACCCAAAGGGGCAAGGTCAAGGTCTTGGTTTCGATGTTCGGAAGGGAAACACCGGTTGAATTGGATTTCTTGCAAGTGAAAAAGGTGTAGGAATAACCAATAATCAAGATACAATAACCGATTGTTGCTTTAGTGACAAACCTGTAGTAGGATACGCAAACCAAAATATATGGCAAAAAAGATAATAAAAAAGGTAAAAGTTCTCGCTCCTGCAGGAAAAGCGACCCCTGCGCCTCCATTGGGTCCGACTCTGGGTCAGGCTGGCGTCAATATCGGAGACTTTACCAAGAAGTTCAATGATGCCACCAAGGACAAGATTGGTGACATGATCCCGGTTCTCATCACGGTCTATGAAGATCGGACATATTCTTTTGTTCTGAAGACCCCTCCGGCTTCCAGTCTCATCTTAAAGGCTTTGAAGAAAGAAAAAGGTTCAGGTAAGCCCAATTTGAGCAAGGTTGGCACGATCACCAAGGCTCAACTCAAAGAAATTGCCGAGAAAAAAATGCCAGATTTGAACGCCAATACCGTCGAAGCAGCTATGAAGATCATTGCCGGTTCGGCTCGATCGATGGGGGTTGATGTGAAGTAAGAAGTGAATAAGCTCGAAGATATGTTTATTGGTTCACTTAATCACATCGTATTCTAGTAGTAGAGTCCCGCCTTCGGTTTTCTCGCAATTCAGTAATTTCAAACGATAGTCCAAATCTTCTTTGAAGAGTCTCATTCCGTCTCCAAACAATACAGGTTCAATGGTCAAATAAAGTTTGCTGACCAATCCTGATTTCATAAACATCGTATAGATCATCGAGCCACCACAGATAGCTACTTCCTTGAAACCCCTGGCTTCTAAACTTTTTACCAATTCTTGAGGGGAAAGCGTAGTAGTTTCCATTCCAGGCACGGTCGCCAGGGTAGTCGGAGAATAGACTATATTCAAACGATCTTTCAGGGGTTTGCCGAGGGTTTGCCAAGTATTCTGGCCCATAACAATAACGCCGGCTCGCTTGGTGATCTCGATAAAGCGTTTCTTGTCCTCCTTACTGGTCCACATGGCCGCATGGGTCGAATTTTTGGCTATGTAGCCATCAGTAGTCAGGGCGGAGATGATGAAAATATTCATGATAGTAAATTATAATTAAGCCTTTGTCACCTCTATGAAAGGTTTGTACTTAGGATTATACTTCATGTACTTCCAAATAAAAAATGAAGACTTACGAAGTAGAAATAAAAAGCCTGCTCGGCTCCAAGGAAAAGGCCGACAAACTCAAGGGTGATCTAAAGAAAAAGTATCCCGATACCGAGCTTGTTTCGCATGGCAAGCAGTTGAATCATTATTTCAATACCCCTCACGATCTCGGCTTGCTTATCAAGAATACCGAGAAGATTATTCCGGCTGAAAAAAGAGAATCTTTGGATCAGGTTTTAAATCATGGTCAGAAAATCTCCCTCCGAAGCCGCGAGACCGATAGCTCTGTCTTACTTGTAATCAAGGGTTCTATGAGTGGGGATACTAGTGCCAACGGTGTTAAACGAATCGAGTTTGAGACTAAAGTCAATTTGAAGCTAGATGAATTGGACCAGGTCCTTCTTGATTCCGGCTGTACCTATCAAGCCAAATGGTCTCGGGAAAGGGAAGAATACGCTTCGGGCGATATACATGTCTGTATCGACAAGAATGCCGGGTACGGTTATCTGGCCGAATTTGAAAAGATGGTCACAGACGAAAACCGACTGGATAAGGCCAAAGATGAGTTGCTGTCGATAATGGAGCAATTGGAATCTCCAGAATTACCCCAAGATCGTCTGGAGAGGATGTTTGCCCACTACAACGCTCATTGGGCCGAATATTACGGTACTGACAAGACCTTTTTAATGGAATAAAATACCAATATGTATTTAGCCGACAGGGAAATCAAGAAAGCGGTCGAAAAGGGTGATATCATCATCCAGAGTTTTGATGAGGAGCGCCTTCAGCCGGCCAGTTACGATATTTTGCTGGGCAACAAATTCCTGATCAGTAATACCGAGTCGACTATGGCTATAGATCCGGTCAAGAAAATCTTCCCCGAGACCAAGGAACTTATCATTCCGGACACGGGTCTATTTGTTCTTCATCCAGGTATAAGTATCCTGGGAACCTCGGTTGACTATTTCGGCTCGGACAAATACCTGATCCATTTGTCGGGCAAAAGCAGTCTGGCTCGACTGGGTCTCATCATTCACAATACAGCCGGCATTATCAATCCCGGTCACTTTCTCAATATTACTTTCGAGCTCTGCAATTTGAACAGTCTGCCCATCATTTTGCGTCCCCAGATGCGGATCGGTCAGATACTCTTTTCGGAGCTTTCCAGCCGACCTAATAAGGACTACAAGACGACTGGCCGTTATCACAACCGAGATTGGCAACACTTCGTCGATCCCAAGGAAGAGGAAACCAAAGCCCGCTCGCTTAAAAAGAAATCATGATCCAAAACCATGGCTAAAACAAAAAAGGACCATACACATCCCGAGTATCAGTATCTAGATTTGCTTCAAGATATTCTCGACAATGGAGTCGTCAAGCATGACCATAATACCAGCATGGGCTTGACTAGTGTTTTTGGCAGGCAAATGCGATTTGATCTTTCCAAAGGATTGCCTCTACTCACTACAAAAAAAGTTTCTTGGAATAGCATAATGCACGAACTTTACTGGTTCATGTCTGGTCAGACAAACATCAAATATCTAGTGGACCATAAAGTACCGATTTGGAACGATTATCCGTATAAGATCTATTGCAGAAAATCTGACAAAGGCGAATTCCCGAAGCTGACCCTCGAAGAATTTGTGGCGAAGATCGGGGTTGACGAAAAATTTGCCAAAGAACACGGTGAATTGCCGAGAATATACGGCGAACAATGGCGGGCTTGGCCGGCGGCGGATGGTCGGAAAATTGATCAATTGGCATGGGTTATTGATACCCTCAAGAATTTTCCGGAAAGAAAACACGCCATTCTCTCGGCCTGGAATCCACAATTTCTGTATGCCATGGCCAAACCGGGCGAGGCCCTCTCTTTTCCTCTTTGTCACATCCTCTTTCATTTCAATGTGGCGGGTAATAAGCTTTCATGCCTCTTGTATCAGAGAAGTTGTGACATGTTTCTGGGTGTTCCTTTTAATATAGCTAGTTATGCCGCTTTGACCGTGGTTGTTGCCAAGATAGCCGGCTATGAACCAGGAGAATTCATCCACACTCTCGGTGACGCGCACATCTATCATGACCATATTGAACAGGTCAAAGAACAGCTCAAAAGAGAACCGAAACCTTTCCCAAAACTTATTTTGAGTAAGGAAATACGTGATCTCAATACCTTCCGTCCCGAGATGGTTACTTTGGAGGGTTACGATCCGCATCCTAGACTTCAGGCCAAAATGACCGTGGCGGGCGGCTTTGACGAAAAAGACCGAAAGGCCTTTACTTTTGACAAGAAAGCGAAGAAAAAGAAGTAAACAGTGGGATGTTTGAATGTTGATAATATGTGGATAAACTGTGGACAAGATATTCTTGTATTATTATCGGTTCAGGTTTAGTATGAGTGTTAGTCAATCAGGTCGGTACAGTGGGGCTCGTCACGCCGGAACGTGACGGGCCCTTTTTATTGCATAAGATTGATTTAATCTAAGAAATAGCCTACACGTCTTCAGGAGTTACATGCTCCTAAGCCCAAACCAAGGGACCTGCCATGAGTGCGGTAAGGCCCCTTTTTTATTTGTCCGAAAGTGCTACGATAAGGCCATGAAAGACAAACAAATAAAAAAACTAATAGAAGAGGAGAAGAAAAGACAAAAGAAAGTTATCAATCTGATCGCTTCGGAAAACTATGTTTCCAAGGATGTTATGGAGGTTTTGGGTTCGGAGTTGAATAATAAATATGCCGAAGGATATCCTGGTCGGCGTTATTATCGCGGGACCAAAATTTATGATCAGATTGAAGAGCTTGCGCAAGCAAGAGCACTGAAACTCTTTGGTTTGACGAAAGAGGAATGGTCTGCCAATGTTCAACCATTGTCTGGTTCGCCGGCAAATTTGGCAGTCTACTTGGCTTTGGTACCACCTGGCGAAAAAATCATGGGTATGGAACTTTCTCATGGCGGTCATCTTACTCATGGCCAAAAAGTCTCAATAACAGGTAAGTTTTGGACTCAGGTGCCGTGCGGAGTGGATAAAAAAACCGAGAGGTTGGATTATGAAGAAATAAAGAGGATTGCGTTGGAAAATAAACCTAAATTAATAGTATGTGGCTACACGGCCTACGCGCATATAGTTGATTTCAAGAAATTTAGAGAAATAGCCGATGCGTGCGGAGCCTATCTCATGGTTGATATGTCTCATTTTGCTGGACTCGTCGCCGGTAAAGTCTACCCCTCTCCTTTTGCCTATGCCGATGTTGTGACTACGACAACTCATAAAACTCTTCGTGGTCCGCGTAGTGCGATAATATTTTCAAAAAAGGACGGACGAGAACTTGATAAGTTGGTTAATAAAGCTGTATTTCCTGGCCTGCAAGGTGGTCCACATATGGATCAAATCGCGGCTGTGGCAGTGACGCTAAAAGAAGCAGCGACTCCAGCATTTCAGAAATATGCAAAACAGGTTGTAAAGAATACCAAAGTTTTGGCCGAAGAACTGGCTAAACTAGGTTGGCGTATCGTGGAAGGCGGAACAGAAACTCATATGCTACGCATTGATGTTTGGCAAGATGGTAAAGGTCTGGGTGGTCGGGAAGCGGCTGATAGGTTGGAAGAGGCCGGAATCATTGTCAATGAAAATACTATTCCATTCGACACTCGTAAACCTAGCGACCCCTCTGGTCTCCGCCTGGGCACAGCCGCCGAGACGACGAGGGGCAGGAAAGAGAAAGATTTCAGGGCTATAGCCAAGAAGATCGATTTGATACTGCGTAAATAAATTGGATTTAGACAATAAGAAAGGGCGTTTGCGCATTATTTGCATCAAACGCCCCAGCAGTTCTTCATGGTTCAACAAAAAACTTGTGGACGGTCGAGAGTGTGGGCCTGCATTCCACGGTCTTGCCTCTCTGGGTGAGAGGTAGACGAAGCCTCTCGACCAATCCGCTATTGATAATAGATTATCTTGATTATTTTGTCAAATGAGCGGAGAAGCATCCTTTTTGCTAGAATAAAACAATGAAGGAAAAAATAATAAGAAACCTCAAAAAGGTGGCTCAAAACTGTGGTCTTACGGATACTGAAATAAAATTGGATTATCCAGAAAATCCAGATTATGGAGACTTTTCGAGCAATATCGCTCTGATTGGGGCCAAAAAGCTCGGTTTGAAGCCGAGGGAATTGGCTGAAAGAATAAAGAATGAAATTGAAGATGTATTCAAAAAAGAAAATGATGACTTTATCGAGAAAGTTGAGGTGGCGGGAAGTGGGTTTCTCAACTTCTTTGTAAATAACAAAGTTATTGCCGAAGAAATAGTCAATATTTCAAAAAACGGTTCCGAATATGGTCGTTCAATATTTAGAAAAGATGAAAACATTCTGGTTGAATACACCGATCCAAATGCTTTCAAGGTTTTTCATATTGGCCACTTGATGTCCAATGCTATCGGTGAATCCATCTCGCGACTTATCGAATATTCAGGTGCTTCGGTTAAAAGGATTTGCTACCCGTCTGATATTGGCTTGCATATTGCCAAAGCCATTTGGGCGATTAAGCAGAATGCCGGAGATTTACCAGCTGATACAGCAACCATACAACAAAAGACTGATTTTCTTGGAAAAATGTATGTTATTGGAACCAAAGCCTATGAAACAGAGGAGAAAATAAAAAAGGAGATTGATGTCTTGAACAAAATAATCTATGAGAAGAGCGATAAAGAAGTCAATGAATTGTATGAAAAGGGTAGAAAATGGAGTCTGGATCATTTTGAATTGATTTATAAAACACTTGATACGAAGTTTGACGATTGTATATACGAAAGTGAGATGGCTAGCATAGGTCTTGCGACAGCCGAGGAGTCCTTCGAGAAGGGAGTGTTAGAAAGAAGCGAGGGGGCGATTGTTTTCAAGGGAGAAAAATACGGTCTGCATACCAGGGTCTTCGTTAGTAGCAACGGGATTCCGACTTACGAAGCCAAAGATCTCGGACTGAATATAACGAAGTTCAAAAAATTCCCAGATACTAACCGTTCGATAATCGTGACGGCCAGTGAGCAAAATGATTACTTCAAAGTTCTTCTCAAAGTCTTTTCCTTGATTGACGAAAAAAATGGACAAAAGACTACGCACATCGGCCATGGCATGATGCGATTTTTGGCCGGAAAAATGTCTTCTCGAACCGGTAATGTTGTTACGGCCGAGTCATTGTTGGAGGATATCAAAAACTTGGCAAAAGAAAAAATCGCTGGTCGGAAATTTACCAAAAAAGAGGTTGAAGAAATTTCCGAAATGATTGCCGTGGCGGCTATTAAATACACTATTCTACGTTCCTCGATTGGTGGCGACATAGCCTTTGATTCGACTGCTTCGATTTCATTTGAAGGTGATTCGGGTCCATATTTGCAGTATTCAGCAGTTAGGGCCAATTCAATTCTGGAAAAGGCCAAGGACGAAAAGATAACAATAACCAATCCGATTGAATTACCGGAAAAAATTAGTCGATTGGAAAGCCTAGTCCTGCGCTTTCCAGATATGGTCATGAGGGCAACTTACGAAAATGGTCCCCAGATTATTGCCAATTACCTGATCGGTTTGGCCGGAACATTCAATAGTTTTTATGCCTCACAGGTGATCGTGGACAAGAAAAATAAATTGTCACCATACTATGTAATTTTAACCAAAGCTTTTCTGATTGCCATGACCAACGGTCTCTGGCTTCTGGGCATCAAGGTTCCTGAGAAGATGTAATTATATTATGCGCGATAATAAGCATTTTCCTCAATAAATGCTAAGATATTTCTATTATGGCTGAACAAAAACCAAATAAATCGACTCATGCGACTCGCGAGGAGCGGATTTTGGCTTTTTGGAAGGAGAATAAGATATTTGAGAAAACCCTGGAAAAGAAGTCGCCAAAAGGGGAGTTTATTTTCTACGAAGGTCCGCCGACGGCCAATGGTCACCCTGGTATCCATCATCTGGAAGCTCGGGCTTTCAAGGACGCTATTCCGCGCTACAAAACCATGCAGGGTTATCATGTCCGGCGCAAGGGTGGCTGGGATACGCATGGTTTGCCGGTTGAATTGCAGGTTGAAAAAGAATTGGGTTTGAAGTCCAAGAAGGAAATAGAGGAATATGGTCTGGGCAAGTTCAATGAGAAGTGCAAAGAAAGCGTCTGGAAATATGTCCATGAATGGGAAGACTTCACGGATAGAATGGGTTACTGGGTCGACCTCAAGGATCCATACGTTACTTATCATTCGAATTACATCGAATCACTTTGGAATATAGTCAAGACAATTGACGAGAAAAAATTACTCTACAAAGATTACAAAGTCGTGCCCTGGTGTCCTCGTTGCGGTACGGCTCTTTCTTCGCATGAATTGGCGCAGGGGTATGAGGATGTCAAAGATTTGGCGGTGACGGTGAAGTTCAAAATCAAAAGTCAAAAGTCAAAATTGAAAGTTAAAAGCGGAGAAGTTTCAGACTATGTTCCTGTATATCTTTTGGCTTGGACGACCACGCCTTGGACATTGCCGGGGAATGTAGGATTGGCGGTTGGTAAGGATATTGAATATTTGGCTATCGAATTAGAAAATGGGTTCAGTGAAAATGGTGTCGAATTAAGTTCCGGATCGTATATTGTATCCAAAGTTGCTCTTACTCATCATTTGCTTCATGATAAAGGGAAAAATGATGTCAATTTATTTGAAAACATCTTAACCAGTAAAGGTTTGAATTGGTTAGAAGGAGTTGAAGCTGAAAAACCGACTCATATTCAGATAATCAAAGGATCCGATCTTGTCGGTCTCGAATATGAACCGCTTTTCCCATACCTAAAAGAAAATACGCCTGATTCAGAGAAAGATAAATTGAAAAACGCCTACAAAGTTTATGCGGCTGATTTTGTAAATACAGAAGATGGTACGGGCATTGTTCATACGGCTGTGATGTACGGTCAGGACGACTTTGAATTGGGTACGGCTGTTGGTTTACCCAAAGTCCACCTGGTCAATGAAGATGGAACTTTCAAAAAGGATATGGGCTATTTGTCGGGTCGCTTCGTCAAAGAAAAGGACGAAAAGGGTAAACCGACTTTGGATGTGGAAATAATTGAGGATTTGAAGAAAAGAAATTTGTTCTTTGCTCAAGAATCATATAAGCACAGCTACCCCCATTGCTGGCGCTGTAAAACCTCGCTCATCTATTATGCCCGTGATTCCTGGTATATCAAAATGTCGGCCTTGCGTGATGATTTGGTAAAAGGTAATAAAAATATTCACTGGGAGCCGGACTATATCAAAGATGGAAGGTTCGGCGAATGGTTGTCAGAAATAAAAGACTGGGCTATATCTCGCGAGCGCTATTGGGGTACACCTCTGCCGGTTTGGGTTTGCGACAAGTGCCATCAGAAAAAGGTAATCGGTTCGATAGCCGAACTTGGTCGGAGGCCTCGGAATAATTATTGGGTGATGAGACATGGTGAGGCGGAGAATAATACAAAAAGTGTCATAAATAGCATTGATGAGAATCTTTATCATCTCACTGAAGCTGGCCGAGAAATGGTCAAAGAATCAAGTAAGAAAATTGAGAAAACAACAGTTGACTTGATCTTCGTCTCACCCTTAGCCAGGACTAGAGAAACCGCGAACATCTTAAAAGAAATTTTTGGTTGGCAAGATGAACAGATAATTGTCGATGCCAGACTTCGTGAGCTCGGTTTTGGTGCATATGAAGGTCGCGATTCCGAAGAGTTTGATAAAGATTTTCCCTTTGCCAATAGGTTTGAATCGATGCCTTCAGACGGGGAAACCTACGGCAAACTTAAAAAGAGAATGGGAGATTTTCTCTATGAGTTGGAATCCAAATTTGAAGGCAAGAATATTCTCATAATCAGTCATGGTACTCCATCCACAATGCTTTTGGCGGCGGCTCAAGGTTTGAGTCCCAAAAATTCGATTGAATATGAAATGAACAAGTATGTAAACAAAGCCGAAATTAGACCGGTTGATTTTACGATCCTACCCCACAATTCCGAATACGAGATTGATTTGCACCGCCCGCATATAGACGAAGTAGTTCTCGACTGCGATTGTGCCCGTTCGGCAGGCTCAGGGCAGGGCGGAAAGATGAAAAGGGTCAAAGAGGTCATGGATGTCTGGTTCGATTCTGGGGCCATGCCATTCGCCCAAGATCACTATCCTTTTGAGAACAAAGAATACATAGATAAAACAGGTTATCCGGCCGATTTTATTTCCGAAGCGATCGATCAGACGCGGGGCTGGTTTTATACTCTCCACGCCATCGGTATTCTCATGGGCAAGAGCCTAGCTTACAAGAATGTCATCTGTTTGGGTCATATTCTCGATCCAGAAGGCAAAAAGATGTCCAAGTCAGTGGGCAATATCGTCAATCCCTTTGAAATCATGGAAAAGTACGGAGCCGATGCGGCCCGCTTTTGGATGTATTCGGTCAACCAGCCGGGCGAGTCCAAGAACTTTGACGAAAAGACGGTTGATGAGGTGGTAAAAAAAGTTTTTAACCTGGCTTCCAATGTCCTTTCATTTTATCTGATGTACCGCGGACCGCTTGAGAATTCTGTAGCCGCTTCCGACAAAAGCGGTAATGTTATTGACCGTTGGATCCTTTCTCGTTTGGCACAACTAAATAAAGAGGTGACCGATAATCTCGAAGCCTACAAATTCCTGGAACCTTCTCGGGCTATTCGGGATTTTATTGCCGATCTCTCCCAATGGTATTTGAGGCGTTCGCGCGATCGATTCAAGAATGAAGGTAAGGACAAGGTGGAGGCTTTGGCGACAACCAGGTTTGTTCTGATTGAGCTGGCCAAAATAATGGCACCACTCACTCCTTTCTTTGCCGAGGAATTGTACAAAGAAGCGGGTGGGGAAAAGGAAAGCGTGCATTTGGAAGAATGGCCAAAGACGGGCAAGATTGACGAGAAATTATTGGAATCAATGCAAATTGTCCGTAATCTTTCTTCGGCAGGTTTGGAAGCTAGGATGAAGGCCAAGATAAATGTTCGTCAGCCACTTTCGAAACTCATAGTCCTAGAGAGGTCCGACCTCTCCGACACACTTATAGGATTGGTCAAGGATGAGGTCAATGTTAAAGAAGTTGTTTTTAAAGATTCGATTACAGCTGAAGTTGAGCTGGACACAACCATGACTCCGGAACTCATTGAAGAAGGTCAGCTAAGAGAGATTTTGAGAAAAATCCAGGATTTGAGAAAGGAAAAAGGTTTATCAGTTGGAGAAACAGCTAGATTAACAGTGACTAAAGATTTGCATGAATTGATCTCAAAAAATCTGGATCAGATCAAGAAAGCGACTGGATTGGTAGAAATCGGTTTTGGAGACAAGTTTGAGTTACGGTAAAAATTTGAAAGATTTGTGGAACGGATCCCCACAAGTTTCATTATATGTACGATATTCAAACAACCCCCGGTCTCATAATCGATTCTCGTCCCTACGGTGAAGCGGGTAAGATTCTCTATATTTTTACCAGAGATTTGGGTTTGGTTCGAGTTGTTGCCCAAGGTGTTCGTCTGGAAAAATCAAAATTGAGGTATCAGGCCCAGAATTATTCTTTTGGTCAATTTTCTTTGGTTAGAGGTAAGGAATACTGGCGCTTGGTCGGTGTGGAAGCGAATAAAACTGAAGACCCGGCTCAATCTTCAAAGGAGTCATGGTTAGCAATCTTAGCGCCTCTGGCTCTGCTCTTGAAACGATTGTTGCAGGGTGAAGAAGCTCATCCGGAATTATTCCTGTGTCTAGAAGCCTGTGACCAATTCTTGAAAAAGGAAGAAAAACTAGGGAATGAGCTTGAAAAGACTCTGGAATCGGTTATGGTTTTTAGGATTCTTGACCGTCTTGGCTATATTGGTACCGATCGGTCTTTGGACGGGGAATTGAGGAAAGATGAACTTTCTTTGGCCCTGATTGAGAGTCTCGGTTCAAAAAGACTGGAAATAAACAAACATATCAACAGAGCTCTCAAAGAATCGCATTTGTAGTTTTCAGAGGCTTAATTTCAAGGTATAATATTCTTCGTGCCTCTTCCCGAAGAAAACAGCTACATTGAAGAACTCAAGAAATCGCTCTATTCGCGGACGGCTCCTGATGTTCGGACTCGGAGGCGAACCCATGTTGAAGAGGAAAAAACCGGGCTCAAGACTGACTGGGAACATCCAGTAAATGAAATCGACGAGCTAGAAATGGTGACCGAGGTTGAGGAAACGAATGGTAAACATAAAATGTCCTTCTTCACAAAGCTATTTATTTTTTCAGCAGTTTTTTGTCTTATTGCCGTGGGGATCGGGGCCTATCTTTTTTGGAATGGCGCCAATCTTATTTCGGCCGAGAATATCGATGTGCAGATAAGCGGTCCGGTTTCGATAGCTGGAGGAACGCTTGTTTCTTTTGACATAGTGACGACCAATAACAACAATATCGAACTCCAAATGGCTGATTTGACTGTCAAATTTCCGGAAGGAACAATCGATCCGTCCAATCCCAGCCAACCTCTGAAGACCTTCAACAAATTCATCGGTAATTTTTCACCTGGTCAGTCCGATAAGGAAACTGTCCGAGCGATAATTTACGGTGAGGAAAATCTCCAAAAGCAGATAATTGCGACCATGACTTATGGAGTAAAGGGTTCGTCTTCAACTTTCACCAAGTCAAAATCGTACGATGTGCTTTTGAGTTCCTCGCCGGTTAGTCTTTCTGTTTCGGCTTTTAAGGAGGTGACTTCAGGACAGGAATTTGATCTTAAGGTCGGTTTCAAGTCCAATTCCTCGCAGGTTCTTAAAAACATCCTGCTAAAAGCCGATTTTCCCTTTGGCTACAAGTTCATCTCGTCTTTACCGGTGTCGCTCGGGGATAATGCTACTTGGCGAATAGGCGATATTCCGCCGGGCGGTCAGAAAACCATCAGCATTCGCGGTCTGTTTATTGGTGAAGACAATGACACAAAGACGATACACTTCAGAGTTGGATCCCAAAGTGCGGAAAATCAAAAGATGATTGGCACGCAATACACGGCCACTACTCATGAGATTACGCTACAAAAACCATTTATAACTCTGAATGTCGCGGTAAATGGCGACAAGTCAGGCGACGATGATTATCTCGGTCAATATGGGTCCAATTCTCGGGTGACGATATCTTGGGCCAATAGTCTTTCGACCTCGGTTTCTAATATGCAGATCAGCGTCAAACTTTCCGGTTCGACCTATGAACGGGGTTCGGTCAATCCCGAAAGCGGTTTCTTCGATTCTGGTATCGACACGATAGTCTGGAGCCGGCAAACCAATCCGGATTTTGCCTCGGTTGGAGCCGGTGACAGTGGCACGGTCTCGTTCTCTTTGACACCGCGGAATCTGGGTTCGGCGGGGAAGCCGGTTATCAATCCGACTATCACTATAGTAGCCAGTGTTTCGGGTAACCGGATCCAAGAAAACAACGTCCCTCAAACGGTGACGGCGGCCGTTACAAAAAATATTCGCATTTCTTCGAGTGTCGATCTTTCGGGTCGTTTGTTTTTTGGAAGCGGACCTTTTACGAATAGCGGTCCTATTCCGCCGAAGATCGACCAGCCGACTACCTATACGGTGATTTGGAGCGCCGACAATGCATCCAATGCGGTCGGTAATGCTTCGGTCAAAGCCACCTTGCCACCCTATGTCAAATGGCTAAATATAATCAGTCCTTCCGGAGAAGATCTTACTTATGATAGCAATAGCGGACTTGTTACTTGGAATATTGGCAACTTGCCGGCTTACACATCAAGTACAGGAAAAAGGAGGGAAGTGGCATTCCAGATCTCTTTTACGCCAAGCATTACTCAAACCGGTCAATCGCCCAACTTGGTTAGTCAAGCAATCTTGACCGCTACAGACAACTTCACTAATGCCAATCTTTCGAGCCAGCAGGCGTCTTTGACGACCAGGTTTAGTACGGATCCGACATACCGGTCAGGCTATGAGATTGTTGGGAGATAATCTTTGTTGTTACAAGAGGCTGACAAAACGAATAATGTCCGGTTTGTGCCTGCGAGCGCTCGCCGGATTATTTTTTGTTTAAATACATCATAGGCAAGTATCCACATTTTGTGGCTAGATAGAGGTTGAACCTGGCTCGCTGGTACTATTCTCGGCACAAACCGGACATTATTCGTTTTGTCAGCCTTCTCCTTCCAGTTATTTCTTTTTTGATATACAATGCTCTTATGTCAAAAGAGGAGAAAAATCAGACGATGGAAGCCATAATCTCGCTTTGCAAGAGGCGGGGTTTCATTTTTCAGGGCTCGGAGATCTATGGAGGTTTGGCGGGTACTTGGGATTACGGACCTCTGGGAGTGGCGTTGAAAGATAACATCAAGGATCTTTGGTGGAAGCGTTTTGTTACCTCGAGAGACAATATGTATGGGGTTGACGCGGCTATTCTCATGAATCAACAGACATGGAAAGCTTCTGGACATGCGCAAGGCTTCGCAGATCCGTTGATCGAGTGTCAAAAATGTCAACGCCGTTTTCGGGCCGATCAATTGGTGGATAGGAAAAAATGTCCGGACTGTGACGGTGTCTTGGGAAATGAAAAGCAATTCAACATGATGTTCCAAACCCATGTGGGAGCGACAGAGGACGAGACCTCTCTTTCATATTTGCGTCCGGAGACAGCCCAGGGCATGTTCGTCAATTTCAAGAATATTCTCGATTCATTGCATCCAAAATTACCTTTTGGTTTGGCCCAGACCGGCAAGGCTTTTAGGAATGAGATAGCGCCGCGTGATTTTCTTTTTCGAGCCCGCGAGTTTGAACAGATGGAGATAGAGTATTTCGTCAATCCCAAGGATTGGGAAGATGTTTTCAGGAATTTTACGTCTGAAATTCACGCCTTCACTGATGAAATCGGTCTAACTTCTTCCAAGATTCATGAATTGGAAGTTTCAGAAAATGAGCGAGCTTTTTATTCAAAGAGAACGATAGATTTTGAATATGATTTTCCATTTGGCCAAAAAGAGCTTTACGGCTTGGCTTACAGGACCGATTATGATTTGAAACGGCATTCGGAATATAGCAAAGTTGATCTATCTTATTACGATGAAGAAAACAAAGAGAAGTTCATTCCTCATTGCATAGAACCGTCATTCGGCCTAGATCGAACGGTCCTGGCTGTTCTGTCCGATGCTTATACTGAAGATGAGATGAACGGAGAGAAGAGGATATATCTGAAGTTCAATTCACGAATGGCGCCTATCAAGGTGGCGGTTTTTCCATTGCTAAGAAATAAACCGGAATTGGTCAGTAAAGCCACAGCAATTTACCAGAACCTCAAAAAGGTCATTCCGGCCGTAACATTTGACGATAACGGCAATATAGGCAAGCGCTATCGTCGTCAAGATGAGATCGGTACACCATACTGTGTCACTGTGGATTTTGAAACAATAGAGGAGAACAAAGGAGTGACTGTTAGAGACAGAGATACCGGCAAACAAGAGCGGATTGGCGAAGCCGAACTCGCTAACTATCTTCAAAGCAAAATCCAGTAACTTGAACGGGGTGCCTCTTTCGTTTTCTAATGCAAAAAATCCTCATTGCGAAACAATTTTTGGATGCTTGTAAGTTGTGTCGATTCTATTCAGGAGTAAAATACCCAAGCCTGCCAAATTACTAAATAAGAAAAGATCAATATATTTGTGTGTTCGGGAAAATGATTTATCAAAACTTAACTGAAATATAATATGAGTAAAACACCCCGTATTACGATAGAAGATCTGGCCTTAATGGT
>CAYIFO010000002.1:0-11624 GCA_964362725.1 uncultured Candidatus Saccharibacteria bacterium | reverse complement strand
GCGATGGACAAGAGGTTCGATACTTTAGAAGCAAAATTCGAGGCTTCCGAAGCCAAGTTCGAAAAGATTGTTATCCAGGATCATGCTCCGCGCTTGAAGCGTTTGGAAAGGAAAGTGAGTCTTGTCTAAAACTAGATGAAATTTAACCAAACAGTTCTCAAAAACGGTTTACGAGTAATAACGATACCTATGACCGACAATCCTTCCATCACCGTTTTGGTCATGGTCGAAGCCGGTTCGAAATATGAGAACAAAGAGACCAACGGACTCTCTCATTTTCTGGAACATATGCTCTTCAAGGGTACGCCTCGGAGGCCCAAAGCCATAGATATTTCCAGAGAGTTGGATTCGATTGGGGCCAATTACAATGCCTTCACGGCCCAGGAATTCACCGGCTATTATGCCAAGGCCGATACGCGCCATTTCGACAAGATTCTCGATGTCGTGTCCGATCTCTATCTCAATCCACTTTTTGACGAAAATGAAATAAAGAAAGAAAAGGGAGTGATAATCGAGGAAATAAGGATGTATCAGGATTTACCACAACAGCATGTTCAGGATCTTATTATGGGACTCATATATGGCGACCAGCCGGCCGGTTGGAATGTAGCCGGTACGGAAGACAATGTGCGTTCCTTTACCCGCGATCAGCTGATCAATTATCGCTCGGCTCATTATGTGAGCAAGGCGACAGCCGTTATCGTGGCGGGGTCATTTGAGGAAAAGGAGGCTCTTGTCAAGATCGGTCAGGTTTTTTCCTTACAGCATAATGGTGGCAAATCCCCAAAGATGGCAGTAATGGAAAAACAGGAAAGTCCCATGGTCAAAATTGAAAATAAAGAGACTGATCAAAGCCATATTGTTATCGGTGTTCGGACATTTTCTGTTTTTGATAAGCGAATACCGGCTATGCAAGTCTTGACCACAATTCTTGGGCACGGCATGAGTTCCAGGCTTTTCGCCAAAATGCGTGATGAACTGGGTATCTGCTATTACATCAAAGCTGACCACAATCCTTTTACCGACAGCGGGATCTTTACGGTTTCGGCTGGTCTGGATAATTCCAGGATAGAAGAGGGGATAAGGAACATTCTTCTCGAATGCCGGAAGCTTAAAAATGAACTGGTTTCTGAAGACGAGCTCAAAAAAGTCAAAGACTATATTTCCGGCACGACTATGCTTGAACTGGAAACCTCCGAGGCCCGGGCGGAGTTTTGCGGTTTTCAGGAGATCGTCAAGAACAAAGTCGAGTCTCCGACGGAAATTATTTCCAAAATAAACGCGGTAACAGCCGAAGATGTCAAAAAACTGGCCAATGAAATATTTGTGAATAAGAACCTCAATTTGGCTATGGTCGGACGGTCCAAAGACAAGATATTGGATATTTTAAAATTTTAGTATATTCATATGTGCGCAAAGCGACAATGCATTTAGTTTTGTTCCTGCGAGCGCTCGCCAGATTGTTTTTTGTCAAAGATACATCATAAGCAAGTACCTATATTTTTTTGTTATATAGCTTTTGCACCCGGCTCGCTAATCGCTATTCTCGGAACAAAACTAAATGCATTGTCGCTTTGCGCCAAGTTGCAAGGGTCCTAATGGCGCTGTAGACTGTCTATTGTATGAAAAAACCTTTTTATATAACCACGACTTTGCCGTATGTGAATGCCATACCTCACATCGGACACGCTCTCGAATTCATTCGGGCCGATGTGATAGCTAGGCAAAAGAAAATGGCTGGCTTCGATGTTTTTTTTAACACCGGTACCGATGAGCATGGCATCAAAATCTATCAAAAAGCCAAAGAGCTGGGTTTGGAACCGCAGGAATATGTCGACCAAGCTTCGGTAAAATTCAAGGAAATAGTTCCTATTTTGGGCATGATGCCAGAAATAAATTTTATTAGAACGACTGATCCTCATCATATTGTGGCTGCCCAGGAATTTTGGAAAATGGTCGAAAAAAATGGTCTCATATACAAGAAGAACTATTCGATCAAATACTGCATCGGTTGTGAGCTGGAAAAAACCGATTCGGAACTGGTCGATGGCAAGTGCCCGCTACATCCTTTGAAGGATTTGGAGACTATTGAGGAAGAAAATTATTTTTTCCGTTTCAGCATATTCCAAAAACAGCTTCTTGATCTTTATGAAAAAAACCCAGCTTTTGTCGTACCGAAATTCCGACTAAATGAAATCCAGGCTTTTGTCGAAAGGGGACTTGAAGACTTCAGTATATCGCGTCTGGTTTCGAAAATGCCGTGGGGTATACCGGTACCCGGCGATGACAGTCAGGTAATGTATGTTTGGTTTGACGCTCTGGTCAATTATATCTCAGCTATCGGTTGGCCGGATAAGAAAAAGGATTTTGAAAAATATTGGTTGCAGACGGGCGGAGTGGTCCAATATTGCGGTAAAGACAATCTTCGTCAGCAGTCGGCCATGTGGCAAGCCATGCTTCTTGCCGCTAAGATTCCTCCGTCAAAGCAGATTATTGTTAACGGCTTTGTGACGGGCGAGGGAGGGATCAAGATGTCCAAATCCCTGGGTAATACGGTTGATCCGCTGGAAGTGGTCAAGGAATACGGCACCGATGCTTTGCGA
Source organism: uncultured Candidatus Saccharibacteria bacterium (assembly GCA_964362725.1). Lineage (GTDB taxonomy): Bacteria > Patescibacteriota > Minisyncoccia > Phycocordibacterales > PALSA-1337 > C7867-002. The sequence goes on along the minus strand of CAYIFO010000002.1, from coordinate 9,021 downwards.
TATTTCGTTTGTCGTGAGCTCCATCCTTTTGAGGACAGTCCTTTTACGATGGAAAAATTCAAGGATGCTTACAATGCCCATTTGGCCAACGGTCTGGGCAACCTGGTTTCCCGGGTGATGAAAATGGCCGAAGCCAATCGAATCACCCTTGATCAATCAATCAAGGAAAAAATCAAAGATTCCGATGAATTAAAAGCTTTCACAAGGAAGTACGAAGGCGGTTTTGAAAACTTTAATCTCCAAGAATCTGCCAATGCCGTCTGGGAGTTCATTTCCAATACCGACAGGATCGTCCAGGAGCGCCAACCATTCAAGAAAATCAAGATAGACAAAGCTGGCGGGGAAAACGATATTAAAGAACTTTTGGCCCGCTTGAATATTATAGGCAATCTTCTTTTGCCGATCATGACTGAAACAGCCGCCAAGATCATCGATCTGACGGAAAACAATCAAATGCCCAAGGAGCCTCTCTTTATGAGAAAATAATAAATCCATTAATGATTAAATATATCGATATTCATGGCCATGTGAATTTTTCGGCCTATGACCAGGATCGGGAGGAGGTGATCAGACGAGCGGCCGAAGCCGGTGTGGCTATGATTTCGGTTGGAACCCAAGTTGATACTTCCAAAAAAGCCCTGGAATTGGCTGAGAGCCATGAAAATATGTACGCAATCGTGGGTTTACATCCTATTCACAGTTCGAAATCTCATCATGATATTCAGGAATTGGGTGAAGGTAGTCGGGAGTTTACTTCCAGAGGGGAAGAGCCAGATTTTGAAACTTATATGAAACTGGCTTCCAATCCCAAAACCGTGGCGGTTGGCGAATGTGGTTTGGACTATTACCATTTGGATGAAGAGTCAAAAGGGAAACAGATCAAATCGTTCGAAACGATGATTGAAGTGGCCAATAAAGTCGGTAAGCCCCTGATGCTTCATCTTCGGAATGGTTCCGGTCAATCGGCCTACAAAGACGCCTACGAAATCGTAAAGAGTAAATCGAAAGTACTTGGAAACCTTCATTTCTTTGCTGGAAATATTGAAGAAGCCAAACCGTATCTTGATTTGGGATTTAGTTTTTCCTTTACGGGTGTGATCACTTTTGCCAGGAATTACGACGAGATTATCAAATATTTGCCTTTGGAAAAAATAATGTCTGAAACAGATTGTCCCTATGTCACACCTATTCCGCATCGAGGTAAAAGAAATGAGCCGGTTTTCGTGATTGAAGTAGTCAAAACTATTGCCAAAATCAAAGGAGAAAATGAAGAGGTGGTGGCTGAACAGGTATTGAGAAACGCCCAAAATTTTTTTCCGCTATTTCCGCTAGGGTAACCCTAGAGATCTCTGCAGACCTCCGCCTATTTTTTTATTCTTTTTTGAACCTTTTTTCACGAAAATTTTATCATGATCTGATAGAATACTTTTGCCAGGGAATTTTTATTCATTTTCCCATAAGCCTGCTTGGGACTTGCGAGTAAAGCATTTTCGTGGTAGCTTCAAGGTATTACAAATAATCGCGGTTAGTCCCTGCCTGGCAGGGTCCCTGAAGAGTCGCTAAAGGGTCACTGGCCGCAAAAAACTATGGATGATACAAAAGACGAGCGTTTGAGCGTTTACGAGATAGGGTATCTGATCATTTCTTCAGTACCTGAAGATCAAGTTGTCGGCGAGGCGGAAAAGATAAGAAAGATTTTGGCCGAGGCTGGAGCATTGGTTATAAGCGAAGAAGTGCCTCATCGTCAGCACCTGGCTTACACCATTCGGAGAAAAACCGTTGGAGGATCGTATGAATCTTATGACGAATCATATTTCGGCTGGATCAAGTTTGAAGTCGGCTCTGGCATTATCGAATCAATAAAAAAATCAGTCAAAAATATCCCCTCGATTCTTCGGATACTGCTTACTACCACGGTCAAGGAGAACACTTACCAGGGCAAACATGCCCCGGCTCTCATCGCGACCTTGCCAGTAGCTGGTGAAGATGTCAAAGTCATGGGTGTTGGTCCGGTTGAAGGTGTTGTGCCGGTGTCATCGGTGGAAGAAATGGATAAAAGTATTGATGAAATGGTCAAAGAAGTCTAAGTTTATCAATAATCACAAAGCATATGTATCTAAACAAAGCATTTATAATCGGCAACCTAACTCGCGATCCGGAAATGCGGGCCTTGCCATCCGGAGTCAAAGTTTGTAGTTTTGGAGTGGCCACCAATCGCGTTTACAAAGACAAAGATGGCAAGAAGCAGGAGTCGGTCGAATATCACAATATAACCGCTTTTGCCAAACTAGGTGAGTTGGCTGGACAATATCTCAAAAAGGGTCAGCAGGTCTTGGTCGAAGGTCGGATCCAGACTAGGAGCTGGGAAACCAATGGTGAGAAAAAGTCCCGGACGGAGATTGTTGCCGATAGTATCCAGTTTGGCGCCAAGGCCGGAACGGCGAGGAGCCAATCTTCCGCGACCGATGAAGGAACAACCAAAGAAGCTGAAGGAGCTTCGGGAAGCCCGACCGAAGTGCCGGGCGAGAAGATCGATTATCCAAGCGAAGAGATTAATCCCGACGATATACCGTTCTAGTATTTAACCATATGACAATTTAACAATTGGGACCAACTGTTTAATAGTTCCTTTGTAGAATTGTCTAATTAATCATTATAATTATGAAAAAGCAGTGTTATTTCAATCAGCATAATATAAAATACATCGACTACAAGGATGTTGATATTCTCAAGAAATTTCTCAATCCTCATGGTCGGATTCAAAATCGCAACCGGACTTGTATTTCGGCCAAGTTCCAGAGACAACTAGGGGTGGCGATCAAGCGGGCGAGGTTTATGGGATTACTTCCTTACGTTGCGAGGTAGGGAAAACAGATTCAACAAAAGGAACAATTCTACAATTCAACAAGGGAACTATTGAACCATAAGGAACAAAGAAACGATTAATAAGCCTAATTTGAGATTAGGATGGTCTATAAAAGATTTGAAGAACTACCCGTCTGGCAAGATTCCAGGCGGGTAGTTAGTGCCATATATGTTTTATTAAGCAGGAATGAAAAACTGCGAAGGGATTTTTCTTTGGCCGACCAATTGAAGCGAGCTAATTATTCAATAATTCTAAATATTGCCGAAGGTTTTGAAAGGGGAACAAGCAAAGAGTTTGCCTACTTTCTTAATGTAGCCAAAGGTTCTGCTGGTGAAGTGAGAACAATTCTTTATATTATTGAAGATATCGGCTACACAAATAAGATTGAACTTCTGCAATTAAAATACGAAGTTGAAACTATTTCTACTCAACTTTCCAATTTTCGTACTTTCATCCGGCGTAATTCACTCAAATAATTGTTTAATAGTTCCTTTGTAGAATTGTTGAATTATTCACGTTCCTTTGTTGAATTACTTGTTCACCCTCTCTCTGTATTCGCCCGTCTCGGTATTGATCCTGATCACATCTCCTTCATTGATGAAAAGGGGAGCGTTGATAGTGGTGCCAGTTTCTAGAGTAATAGTCTTTTGTCCGCCAGTAATGGTATCGCCTTTGACGGCCGGAGGGGCTTCGGTAACCTTGAGGTCGGCGGTAATAGGCATTCGGAAGCCCATGGGCTGTTCCTTGAAGAGATATTGTCCGACGATCGTATTGGCCTTGAGGAATTTGCCCTGGGGTCCAACCTGCTCTTCGGTGACCTTGAATCGGTTGGATGGATTGGCAGGTTCAGTGAACCACCACTCTCCGCGATTATTGTAGAGATATTTGACCTCTCTTTCCTCTATTTCCGCTTCCTCAATCTTCTCGCTCTGGTGGAATGAATACTCGGTAACCTTGCCGGTCATCAGGTTTTTGAGCTTGGTGGCGTTGACCGGCTTTCTCTGCTGTTTGCGAAAGACATGGGAAGTGATGACTTCATAAGGTGCGCCCTCGAGGACGATGAATTTCTTCTCGGTTATTTCATTGTATTCAAGTAGGGACATGGGACGTAAAGTTAGAGGGTAAAGGTTAAAGCTCAAAAATAAAGCGCAATGGGGCTATTTTACACGGTTTGGGGGAAAAAGCAAAACATAATAAAATGTTATGTCTTTAAACAGTCCGCACTAATTTGTTGTGACTTTTTGTTATTTTTTTTATTTGATGTTATAGTGTTGCTGGTGTTTTTGAAAGGAGTACAAAAGATGAAAGCAAAAGGTTTGTCTAAAGGTTTGATAGTTAATACAAGGGAGAAAAATCATAGTGTTCTCACTTGTATCACAAATCGGTGCGTTGTTCTTGAAAATACAATATATTATAAACATTTGTATCCATATCAACCTCCAGAAATTAATTTCGATAGTGTGGAAACTGAGAAGGTATTTTGGCCGACCCGCTGGTCGCAAGGATATGTACCCCGTGGCGTAATTCATGGTTACAAGATTAATATTGATACAACATGTACGGGTGAGATTTATCGAGCATCCATGAAAGTTGGTACAGAAGGGAAAGCTCTTGTGCAGACACTACGTGAACGAGGACTGTATTGGGACCTCCTACAGTTGCTACATGAATTAGTTGAATCGTTAAATAATAACAAGTTTTTACGTTTCAACATGAATGGTCCTGATAAGGTCAATTATGCTCCTGTTCTGTATAACGAATCATTAATGATGGTTAGATTTTTCTTCCATAACAATAAATGGCACGACTTTTCTTGTTATAGGTATGGCGGTTGCGATTGCGAAATAAAGAAAGGATCAAACATATACTTTCGCAATAATCCTGTCGGAAAGAATACATAATTGTTCCATTGTGAGATATGGCGATTTGAACATCTTCACCCTCAGCAATTCGGCTGGGGGTTTATTATTTTCATAAATATATTATTAGGGAGCGAAGTAAGTTACAAAGCAAAACCCCGCCAGTGTGGCGGGGTCGATTGTAAATTACAATTTGTTTTTCAGTTCTTCTTCTGTCATTCCGATTTGTTTCAAGATTCTTTTGACAGATTTCTTTTTCAAATCTTTATTGTGATTTGGTACACAGGCGAGTGTGTTTCTTTCGTAATTTTTCAATATGACATGGCTCCCACGCTGGCGGTCGAAAATGAAGCCAGATCTCTCCAAAGCTCTTATGAGTTTCTTTGGAGTAAGAGATGGTAAGTAGGTCACTTAAGCCGTTCTGACGCTTAGGGGCAAAGTGAATCCCTTCGGAAATTTCCTTATCGATTTTTTCTCCTTTGGAATTGGCCAGCCCAGGTCTTTTCTGGTTTCAAGATACCCCGCCAGAGCATCCTTTGCCATTGCTATTACTTCTTCAAGACTATCACCCTCTGTGATGCAACCAGGTAAAGAAGGGAAATAAGCGATATAGCCGCCTTCTTCGGCAGATTCAATTGTTGCCACATAAGTATGTGTTCCCATACTAAAAATCATATCATTATTCATGATGTTTACAAGTTAGCTAATAATCGAAATTTTATCTTTACTGCTCGTTCAACTTCGCCCTGATCTGTTTCAATATATCGTCTTTGACGGCTACATTTTCCTTGAGGAACTGTCTGGTGGCGTCATAACCGCGACCGAGTTTGGTTTCGCCAAAAGAATAGGATGAACCGGTTTTTTGGATGATCTCGTATTTCTCGCCCAAAGCGATGATCTCGCCTTCTTGGGAAATGCCCTCGTTGTACATGAGGTCAAATTCAGTTTGCTTGAAGGGAGCGGCGACTTTATTTTTGACTACTTTGACTCGAATGCGACCACCCATGATCTCTTCGCCCTTTTTGATCTGGGCGATCCGACGGATGTCGAGACGGACCGAAGAATAGAATTTCAAAGCTTTTCCACCTGGAGTGGTTTCGGGGTTGCCGAACATGACGCCGATCTGCATGCGGATCTGGTTTATGAAGATAACAATTGCTTTGGACTTGGCCAAGATTGCGGTCAATTTACGGAGGGCCTGGGACATCAACCTGGCTTGGGTGCCGACATGGTAAGCGCCCATATCGCCCTCGATCTCCGCTCTTGGAGTCAAAGCGGCCACCGAATCAATGACAACGACATCTATTTTATTGGTCCTGATCAGACTGTCGACGATTTCCAAAGCTTGCTCACCTGTATCCGGTTGGGAAATCAGGAGATCGTCTATCTTGACTCCCAATTTCTTGGAATATTCCGGATCCATGGCATGTTCGGCATCGATGTAAGCGCAAACGCCACCAAGTTTCTGGGCTTCGGCGACGATATGAAGGGCCAAAGTTGTCTTGCCGGATGATTCCGGTCCGAAGATCTCGATGATCCGACCGCGAGGCACTCCGCCTATGCCTAGAGCCCAGTCCAAGCCAAGGGAACCGGTTGGTATGGCGTTAATGTTAACTTTGGGCTTTTCTCCTAGCTTCATGATCGAATCCTCGCCGAATTTGGCTCGAATGGCGTCCAGAGCATCACTGATGCCGGCCTGGCGTTTTGTTTGGTCTGGAACCGATTTGTTTTCTATACTATTTTCGTGTGTGGTTTCTTTATTCTTGCTTTTCTTGGAAGTCATCTTTATTTGTTAGTTGGTAAAGGCAGGCTCTGGAATGATAACATTTTCAAGAGACTTGGAAAGTGCCTTTAGGGCAATTCAGTGTTGCCAAAAAGATCCAGATTCTTGCTGATCTTTCGGTCAAAGCGGTCCTCGGCGACTATAGTTATCTTGTTTAGGCCCGGAAAAACAATGAGAGTTTCTCGCCAATAGCCGGCTTCATCCGTTGTAATCATATTACCGTTCAGAAAAAGTTTATTGACTCTTTGAACTCGACCGCTAAGGCTGACGGTTGACGAGGATATGGTTGTGCCATTGGCTGGTTCTAATATTTCCAGACTCGGACCCCGGGCATAATTCAAAACGCGCGAAAAAGCAAAAGCGACAACTAGGCCAATGAAAACGATAATGACCAAAAATTTGAGAGAACGGATAACGGTGGTGCGGGTAACGGTCATGGTATTTTATTTTCCTGATCGAAAGTTTAAACAGGTTTGTCCGCTGTTTCGACAGACTGAATCTCTTCGGCTTGTTGTTCGACTCCGGCACCAACTACCATTATTTCTCTCGGTTTGGAGCCGTTGGCCGGACCAATGACACTGTGACTTTCGAGAATGTCCATCAGCTTGGCCGCTCTGGAATAGCCGATACCCAACTTTCTTTGGATATATGAGGTCGAAGCTTTGCCGGCGCTCATAACCGCCTCGCGGGCGGCTTCGTAGAGCTCGTCTTCCTCATCGAGAGAATCGGAATCGGTCATGGCGTCGAAAGCGGCTGTGGCTCCGGCTTCGGTCGGAGTCAAGTTGATCTCGTTCATGATCTCGTCCTTGTACTGGTCGGCCAAATATTTGACGACTCTCTTGACTTCCGATTCGGAAATGAAGGCCGACTGGAGACGGACCGGCTTGGACATTTCACCGCCCAGATAGAGCATGTCTCCGGCTCCCAGGAGTTTTTCGGCGCCCGGCTGGTCGAGAATAGTTCGTGAGTCGATCTGTGAAGCGACCTGCAAGGCGACCCGGGTCGGAATATTGGCCTTGATAAGACCGGTAATGACATTGACGCTCGGGCGCTGGGTGGAGATGATGAGATGGATGCCGACAGCTCGGCTCATCTGGGCCAGTCTGACGATGGCCCCTTCCAATTCTCGGGGATATGTCTGCATAATATCGGCCAGTTCATCGATAACGATAACCATGAAGGGCATCGTTTCTGGTAATTTGGAATTGTCTTCGGATTTGTCCTTTTTCCATTTTTCCAGAGCCGGGGCCAGAGTGTTTTTGTGATAGGACTCTATATCGCGGTTGGCGGTTTTTTCGAGAACATCGTAACGGCGACTCATTTCTTTGGCCGTCCATTTGAGAGCCAGAATGGCTTTCTTGGGATCGGTGATGACCGGTGTGAGGAGATGGGGGATTTTGTTGTAAAGGGTAAGTTCGACTCGTTTGGGATCGATCATGATGAACTTGAGATTTTCCGGAGAATTGCGATAGAGGAGGGAAGTTATCAGGGCGTGAATGGTTACGGATTTGCCGGAACCGGTGGCGCCGGCAATGAGCATATGCGGGGCTTTGGAAACATTGCTGAAATGAGCCCGGCCAGTAATATCCTTGCCCAGAGAAACCAAGAGGGGCTTTTCCGATTCTTGGAAATCAGGTGAAGAAAGAAGGGTAGCCAGACCAACGGTCGTTTTGGCCGTATTGGGAACTTCGACTCCGACCAATGATTTGCCAGGAATAGGGGCTTCAATACGGATAGGATGAGCGGCCAAAGCTAAGGAAAGGTCATTATTCAGGGCGACAATCCTGGAAAGTTTAACTCCTTCAGCCGGTTTGAGGGCGTATCTGGTCACCGAAGGTCCGATAGAGATCTCATCCATCTCGACGGTTATACTGAAGTTTTGGAGAGTTCTCTTGATGATATTGGCATTGGCCTTGATATCTCCGGTTTCGGGCTTGCCACGATCCTTTTCCAAAAGCGAGAGAGGCGGGGGAGTGAAAGGTAATAGATGGGGAAGTACTACGGAAGAAGTGAAAGACTCTTCTTCGGCATCGGTGAAGTCGAGTAAACCGGTTTTTTTATTCTTGGCCGGACCTTTGACCGAATCCAGGCGATTGTTTTTGGCGACCGTTTCGCCGTTTTCTCCGCTAGCCGAGGCTACGGCCTTGTTGATGAAAGCCTGTTCATTTTCATCGATCCGTCCGGAACGATCTTTTTCGGGGATGATTTCCTGTTTGCGTTTCCAGAAAGCCAAGTCGCTCAAAGTGAAGTAAAGATTGAAAGTCATGATTATCGAAATAACCAGAATGGCGACAAGGATAGACGAAGTGGCCCAGATGTCTATAAGTTTGATAAGGGGGGAAGCTATCCAACGACCGACGATGCCACTGGCCCCGGCGTATATGACATGGATGAGGCCAAGGCCGGAAATAAGGAAAAGCAAAGCGCCAAGGCCTTTTGATATTTCAAATTTCTTTTTGAGGCCCTGGAGTAAAGCAATACCAAGCATTACGAACATGATGGGGATAAGGAAA
>CAYIFO010000001.1:0-36012 GCA_964362725.1 uncultured Candidatus Saccharibacteria bacterium | reverse complement strand
ATCATCCCCTGCTCTTGATCGAGATCCATTCTCCCCAAAATATGCTTGATGTTCCACTTTTACTTACGACCCTCGGCTACAAGATGAGGATTATCAATAAAGAACCAGATGGCCGGATCTTTATTCTAGCCAAATAAAATGAAAAAGATCATCATTTTCAAACACGGCGGGGGCGAGCTGGCCAATCAGCTCTGGAATTATATGAGTATATATGCCTGGAGTCTGGAGGAAAAAGTCCGACTCAGAAACCCGTCATTTTACGAATACCATGGTCTGTTCAATTTCCTCAAAGATGAAGGCCTCGCGGTTAGGCTCATGGCAAAAATGTTTACGAACTACCGCGGTCGCAAGCAAAATATTTGGAAAAAACTTTGGCGAGCCTTATATTCCCTGTATACTCGGTCAGTCGAACTTACCAAAAGAAAAAAAATTCTTTCCACAGAAAATCTTTCCAATAAGGTCACCTATCTGCCCCCAACCGTGCAGTCAAATGATTTCAAGTCAGGCAGAAGCGACTTATTCTCACACAACGATGTTTATATGGCCGGCTGGCTTTTCCGCAACCCCCTCGGTTTGGAAAAATACCGGACCACTCTTCTCAAAGTTTTCACTCCCAATTCACAGCTTGCGGAAAAAATGAACGGGATTATGTCCAAGATCAGGCAGAAGTATCAAAAGGTGATTGGTCTCCATATTCGTCAAGGCGATTACAAGACTTGGAAAGGCGGAAAATATTTCATTGAACAAAAAAGAATCAGGACCATAATCGATGAATACATAGCAAACAAAGGCTTGAAGATTCAAGAAATTTTATTTCTCATAATGTCTGATGGTTCGATCGAAAAAGAATTGTTCGAAGGACTAAACATCATGATTTCAAAAGAACATGCCGTTGTCGATTTGTTTCTTCTTTCGAAAACAGATACTATCATCGGCTCCGATTCCAGCTTCGGCCACCTAGCCTCTTGGTTCGGCAATATCCCGCATATTGTCATGAAAAGCGAAAAAATGGATTGGGAGTATTACAAAGACAAAAACGGCTATTTTCAAAATAAGTACTGCTCGATGGTTCATTTTTAAAAAGAAAAGCTTGCGCACTCAGATTGGTAAGTAATGTTTTTTTAGAGGCTCCGCAGGCGATTTTTGAGCACAAAAATCGCCGAGGATTAGGGAAATTTTCTGCAGAAAATTTTCCGTGCCTCGAAAAAGACATTACTTACCAATCTGAGTTATTGCTCCTGATTCCTTTTCAATTTTCTAACAAACCCAAAGCTAAACAATCCATAAAGAGCAAAGGAAAAAATAAAAATATTTACTGGCGTTCTGAACCTAGCATTGACCCCCAGACCGTTTATAGTTGTAGTCAAAGCAAAATAAAGAATGATAAGAAGAGCCGTTAAAGCCGGCAAATTGATTTCCTTTTTTGACCAAGCTTTCCAAATCCCGATAAAGAAGAGGGATGTGATGCAGATCCAGACCAATCGAATAACAAGGATGAGGACAGCCGGCGAGGCAATATAACCGGCAATTATATCAACCAGTTTGCCGGGATCATTGAGAAGCAGAGAAAGAGCTGGCTGACTCAAATTATTGGGAAAAGTTACACCAGTATGGGCCAGGACCGATAACATTCCATCATGGGTGAAAAATGTCACCATAGTCGTTCCAAACGATTTGACCAGAGCCAGCTTGTGATCTTGAAGGACGGTCAGAGCTTGGCTGGAATAATAATCAGAATTAGATAAGTTGATCGAATTGACATCAATACCCTTTTTATAGACAAAATTATCCAGCTCCACGGCAAAATTGGTACCATTGTCGATCGACAAAGCCGTCGGTACCAAGTAAACAAAAAGATTGAAAGCCGGTTGGGCACTCATCCCCCAAACTCCAAATTCGCGATAATTGCGGTAAAGCCATGGTCCGAGGAGAGCCAAAATAATCAGGACGAAAACAAAGATATTCCGCCAAACACTTTTCGTCAGATTATTCCTGCCAATGTACAACATGAAGAATGGAATGATAAATGGAAAATATTGGACCGTGGCCTTGGCCAAAATAGAAAGTCCCAAAAACATCGCCATCCAGGCAGCGTTTCGTAAACTGGCATTCTTACAATACCTGATCACAAAGACAAAAAATGCCAGAAAAAGAAAAGTGAATATCGTTTCCGAATACATATTGGTCGATAGGAAAACACCATACGGTTCGATAGCCAAAAATATGCCAACCAGAACAGTCAATCGTTTTCGATCAAAAAGACCAGAAGCTATTTTCATGCCCAAAACCGAAACTAGACTGGCAATAATCAGTTCAAAAATCGCCACAGCCCAATATGAACCAAAGATATAAACTAATCCGGCGATCATAGCCGGCCAGAGCGGTGGCCTCAAAGGATTGGGACTAAAAGGTTCCTCGACCGAACCAGTAAAACCATGGCCTGAAAGCAAACCTTGACTGATTTCATAATAGCCATCGTCACCATGGATAGCAGTCAACAAATCAGAGCCAGCCGCCTGGAAATTGATAGCGAAAAGTGCGATTCGTACAACCAAAGCCAAAAGAAAAATACTGATTTCCAAGCGGTGATTGAGACAAAAAGTGTTAAATTTTTGATTATTGAGCATTGTTTTTCATAAAAGCAATAATATTATCTGCTCTTCTGTCCCAAGTCCGCAAATGAGCTCGCGACATCGCCATATCGATCAGTTTTGTGTTAGAGAGGTCCGACCTCTCTAACACGGATCTAATGGCAATAGCAAGTACCTCTGGCTCATCCGGCTTGACTAGGACAGCGCAAGTTTCATCAACAATCTCTCGAACCGAAGGGATATCCGAAGCCACTATCGGCCTTCGGCTGGCCATGTATTCGTAGAGTTTCATTGGCGAGGTGTAAAAGGTAGAAATTGCCTCCTTGGCCGTATTGGGCAAGATCAAAACATCAGCCGCCTTTTGCCAGATCGGAATCTCTTTGTGTAGCTTGTGACCGACTATCAGGATATTTGGAACTTGTCCGTATTTTTTCTTGAATGCAATAACATCTTTTTCCGTTCCGCCTACAAAAATGACCAAACAATCGTTGCCCAAAATTTCAGCTGCTTTAGCCAACGTATCGACACCTTTCCAACCAAAAAGATGGCCTGTGTAGACGGCTATTTGTTTGCCGCGATTACCAGCATCAAGACCCAACCGATCTCGTGCTTCTTCTTTCGAAATCTGGATATCAAATTCTTTTATATCGACAGCATTGGGCTCGCACAAAATCTTAGCTTTAATTTTGGGAAAAATCTTCTTGAATTCTTGGACTTTCCAGCGGTTATGAATCAAAATCCAATCAAACCTTTTAAGTAACAATCCGAAGAGACCGAGCTTGCTTTCGGGAAAATCATGCATTTCATAAAAAGTACTGAGACCGGCAAAAGAAGCCGCCCAAAGAGGTAAAGATTCGTTTGAATAGGCAAGATCATCCTTATCAGGTGATTGTCGGCGCAGATAATAAAAACAAGCCAGAGAAAATGCGATAAAGCTCACAAGAAAAGCCAAGCGCTTGGGGATTTTCAGAGCAAAGAAGTCGGTAGTCGGCAATTCCACAATTTCAAAATTCTTGGAAATCGCATAATAATCGAAAGCTGTCTGGGGCTCGACATCTTTTCGTCTCGGCACCAAAACTTTGACTTGGAGCCCGGCTTTGGCGAAAGCTTCGGCGTTCTTGGCCGTAAAAAGCGAGGCGGCTTTTTCTCCCGGAAACCGGCCATGAAATAGGAGAAACATCCGTTTTGTCATGAGTAGATTGTAGCAAATCGCGTGATATACTTGAAGCCAATGAAATTTCTCTATATAAACACCCGAAACATTTTTCCTCACGACAGACACATCATCGATGGACTCAAGGAAAATGGTCACAAAGTCATTGAACTTGAGGAAAATTCTCCAGGAATGAAAAAATATAGCAATTTGGCCAAATACCTGAAAAGAGAGGTTGTAAAATATGATGCAATCTTTGTTGGCTTTACTTCCCCGTTTTTTGTCCCAATAGCTAGAATATTTTCCAAAAATAGGATCATATACAATGCTACTTCTTCCCAGTATGAAGGCAACATCGTTTCGCGTGGCATCAGTCCTTTTTCATTTGAGGCTATGAAGTGGTGGCTTATTGATTTTATCTCATTCCACCTGGCTTCGTTGGTTCTACTCGAAAGCCCCTCGCAAATCAAATACATCGGCCGAAATTGGTTGGTTAAAAGAAATAAATTGATCCTTTCCTGGTCCGGATTAAATGAAAAGGAATATTATTATGAACCAAATGTTTCCAAATACTCAAAATTCACCGTGCTTTTCAGAGGGCGCTTTCTGCCCGAATCAGGCATTGACACGGTCATAAAAGTGGCCAAAATTTTAGAGGATTCTGATATAGCTTTTCTTATCATAGGCCACGGTTTTTCTTATAGATTGGTCAATACGCTCATGGATGAACTTAAGCCAAAAAACATTGTTATGATCAATCATTCATTACCCATTGATGAATTGAGAAAAAAGATGCAGGCTTCACATATAAGCTTGGGTCAAATGGCTGACCATCCCCGTCTGGAGAGAACCTTGCCCTGCAAATCCTTCGAGAGTCTGGCCATGCGCCTACCCTATCTGACCGCTCGCAACAAAGCCGTTCTTGAATTGCTCAAGGAAGATGAGACCTGCCTCTGTTCCAAGCCAGGTGATCCGCGAGACTTGGCTGACAAAATACTCTTTTTGAAAAATCGACCGGAAATTTTGGAACTAGTGGCGAAAAATGGTTACGAATTTTACAGACAAAATTTGACATCCAAAATCTTGGCCGATAATTTGATCAGGAAATGCTTCGCCTAAAGTCTACTCACCCTATATACTTTGTCTCACATAGCGAAATCATGTATAGACTCATATGAATATCTTAGTTTTAAGCACAATTGACAACAAAGGAGGAGCGGCTTTGGTTGCCTGGGAGATCCGGAAGAAAATGAAATCTTTGGGCCATACTGTCAACACTTTTGTTCGCTATAAATATTCAGACGAGCCCGATGTTTTCAAAATTCCCAGAAAACGCTGGCAAGATTCGCTGGTCAAACTTTTTGCCAATGACTTAAGATTTGCCGGAACTGGCTATATTTTCCGAACCAAGGAATACAGAGAAGCCGACATTATTCATTGTCATAATCTCCACAGTAACTTTTTTAACCTGCGAGATCTAAAAAGAATGTCCCGGGAGAAAAAAGTTATCTGGACCATCCATGACCTCTGGGCTATAACCGGTTTTGCCAGCGATAGCGCCACCCGAAAAAATCCCAACAAAAAAAGATTTCTTTTTTATCTTTGGGACAATACAGCACACCTTCTCAAAACCAAAGAAAAGATCTATTCCAAATGTAAATTGCATTTGGTAGCTGTTTCAGACTGGATGAAAAATGAGCTTGAAAGAAGCATTTTGGCCAAGCAAAATATTCGCCGAATATATAATGGCGTTGATACAGATATCTTCAGACCTTATGACAAACGAGTGACGCGCCAGGAGCTTGGTCTACCTCTTAATAAAAAGATTGTTATGTTTGGTCTCAAAGGCTGGCTTATTTCTCGTCAAATAATGGAAAGTTATGTTGATAATTCTGACATTTTCTTCCTAGTTATCGGTAATGATAATATTAAGACTGGATCCAATCGTTTGTCTTTACCATATACTGCCGACAAGAAACTTATGGCAAAATACTTTGGGGCCAGCGACGTCTTTCTTTATCCGACTTTCGGAGACTCCTTCGGCTTGGTGGCCGCCGAATCGCAGGCCTGTGGCACACCGGTTGTGACGACAAAAATCGATGCTATGCCAGAAATTGTTAAGGACAGGGAAACAGGCTATATTGCCAAGGAACATTCCGTTTCGGCTCTGAAAGAAGGCCTTGAATATATCTTGAATTTGCCGTTTGATAAGTATTGGGAGATGAGCAAAAGAGCCAAAGATAATGTCGACCTTAATTTCTCCCTAGAAAAGATGGACCGGGCATATCTCGATCTTTACGATAACATAATAAAAAGATAGAAATGAATATCAAGAAAATATTTAAGAAACAATTTTTCGGCAAAAAAAGATACCAACCTTTTTTTCGTCGACTTTTCGACATTTCTCTTGAAGGTCTGAACATCGGCATGAGTGGAAGAGATGTTTATGAAAGCGGAGAGCAGTGTGCTATTGATTTTGCCTTAAAAAATGAAAGTGATTCAATTGTTTTCGATGTCGGCGCTCAAGGAGGGACTTATTCGAAAGAGATCATCAGATACACGGGCGGCCAGGCAATAATATACGCTTTTGAACCGTGTAAACGAGATTACGATATCTTAAAAAAATTGCTGGCCAATAGTGGCGTTAGACTTCACAATAAAGCTCTCGGTGATCGGAATGGTAAAGCGACCCTTCACTACCCCAGAGAAACAAGAGGTCTAAGCTCCCTTCTCAAAACTGACGGGGATTTCGTCCTTTCCGAAAAAGTCGAAGTCGAGATGATCGACAGTTTCTGTTCAAAAAACGGAATTAAATATATTTCCCTTCTCAAAATCGACACGGAGGGCTATGAATTGGCTTGCCTCAAGGGTAGCGAGAAGACTTTGCCATTCATAAAGAACATTCAGTTTGAAATGAGTCTCGGTAGTCGTGACGCTCGGGTCTATTTCAAGGATATATTCGAATACCTGAAGGACTACAAAATTTACCGTATTCTCCAGGACGGTCTCGAAGAGATCAAGAGTCCCGATCGCCTTTCCGAAATGCTTTTCACCACCAATTATCTGGCTAGCCGGAGGTAGTGAATAAAAAAAGCGCAGTATGATTGGTACCGCGCTTTTGAAGCAATAACCGCCCAAAACCAACTGGCAGGGCGGAAAATTGATCAGAGCGAACTTAATTAGCCGCTTTGTGTTTAATCTTCCGCAGAACATGGAGGCATTTTAGACCAAGTGGCCGGTTTATTTTCCAAATTCCATAGCAAGCCCGCAGAGCCGCCTGTCTCTTAACATTACTCAATATCCAACGGTTCATGGTCCGCTGGTCAAGCACGGGATGATCCGGTTGGATTTCCAGTCTATACGACACTGTCGAGATGAAAATCCGAGACTCTGGAAAAAACATCCTGTAAACCAACTTAGCGCTCGGCCCGTGAAGTTCACCCGTGCAGATCATTATTCCTTTCGGATGAATACCCACAGTATCAAGCGTGAGCTTGATTTTATAGGCCTCATCAATGGTATTACCCATATGGGGAGCGATCAACGGCTTGATATCATGAACTCCAAGAAATTGCTCTTTGAAAAGATCTTCAATATTGCCGGCTCCACTAAATGGATAGCCAGTAGATTCGCAGGAAGCAAAAGCAATGTGTGAATCTCGAAAGACCGAGTGTATATGTGCCGCATTTTTTAGATTCGCCAGAGTAGCATCGACAAGGCGATCTGGGAGAGTGGTGTAAGAAACCGGCACGATCAAGTCAACTTTATGATTGCGACAAATCTCATACAAATCGACTTCTTGAACTTTCCAATTCCGAACAAACCAATCAATCAGGATTTCGTTGCCTGATTGAATTCTGTTTTTTGACACAAAACCCCCTTTCTATTATTAAGTTGTTATGTTCAAATTCCTAAACATAATATCACCTCCTAACTTATTAGTCAAGGTTGACAGATATGATTTAGAATGTCGGAGAGGTCCGACCTCTTCTCTTCAGTTCCGGGATGTGTCACACCCTCCCACCCCTCTTCCTCCCCAAAATATAAAGATGTGTCGCCACCGCTTCCGAACCGGGTATCTTCATGAAAAAATAATCCGGATATTTGAAAGGTCCCAGGATGATCATGAACATGTGAGCCAGGAAAGGCGCCACCGCCCTGGCCCCAAAGGAAAAGATCACGCCCAGCCAATAGGCCAGAAACATGAGAAGAGCGCTCCAGGGACCCGAGCGAACCCCGGCTTCGATTATTTCCAGATCAGGAAAGAGATGTTTCAAACCACTTATCGTCCAGCGATTAAAATCATCGGGAGAAGCATGGTAAGGGTGTATAAAGGGCGCGCTCACATAAATCAAGCCACCCGGTTTGACAACTCGAACCATTTCCCGGGCTACCAGAGAAGCATCCGGCACATGTTCAAAAACTGATTCTGAAACCGCTCCGTCCAAAGTATTATCCTTAAAGGGTAAACGAGTGGCATCAGCCACTATATCCACTTCCGGAAAAGGAAAAACATCGACATTGATAAATTCCGGACCGAGCCTTTCCGGTCCCGAACCAATATCGGCAATCAAGCTACCATTTTTGAGCCGATCGAGAACTATCCGTGGACCATTGACCAACATCATGACCGGACAGACGACATGCCAAATAGTGTAGTAGAGTTTGGGAAATTGCTTGAAAAAAGACTTGAGCCAATTGATACCGGAATCGTGTTGATTTTGATTTTTCTTGTAGACTTCACTTTCTATCAGGATCGGCCTTCGAGATTCGTCTATTTCAAACAAACCATGTGTTTGGCAAAAATGGGCATTGGCTTTTCTTGAAAGCTCACTTTGACAAAATGGACAACAGATTATCTTCGAATGGTCGGCCGCCAGTCGTATTTCTGGCTTCTTCAGATGGGCCAGTTTATCGGCCAGAATGGCCCCAATGGCCCTAAAACCGTCCCTGTAACGTATTTTCTTGCCCTGGCTGGCATTACGAGGCTTGTGAGAGATAGATACCTCTTCGATCCGATAACCATTCCGCACCATAGCCGTCGTAAAAAGCAATTCCGCTTCATAGCGCCCCGGCACAAAATGCTTTTTGGCCGCAACCGGAAAGACTTTGTAGCAGGTCCAAACATCGGTTAATTTCTGGTTATAGAACACATTAATCAAGTAAGTAATGGCCCAGACGCCCATTCTCTGAAAAATAAAGCCGCTTCTTTTCTCGTGATGAATATTTCTCGAACCGTAAATCACCAGACTAGGCTCTTTTTCAATAATCGCCAACATGGGGCAAATATCACTTGGATTGTATTCCAGATCAGCGTCTTGAATGACAATGTAGTCACCGGTCACTTCCGCGAGACCAGAGAGAACTGCCGTGCCTTTACCGCTATTCTTTTTGAGATTGATTAGTTTGATTTTATTCTTGAATTCATTGAGAACATCAGATGTTCCATCGCTCGAGGCGTCGTCAACCACGATTATTTCTTTTTTCCAGGGCGCTATGTCCAAAGACAAAACTCGGGAGAGTAACTCCCGAATCGTGTTCTTTTCGTTATAGCAAGGAATGACAAATGATAGTTTCATATTCCCAATAGGGCTTGTTTGAGGCGATTACCTAGCTCTTGCAGACTATGTTTGGCAACCACGATCTCCCTTAGTCTCTCACCATAATATTTTTTTTGGTCAGAGTCAAGATGAAGCAAATGCAAAAGTTTCTGTGCCAAATCTTCCCTGTTTCCTTCTTTGAAAATAAATTGTTCATCGATAAGTCCATGCAAATTTTCATTGGAGGCTAGGACCAGACATTCACAAGCCATGGCTTCAAAAATCGTTTTATCGTACATTCCGCTCGTGCTCAAATTCACGAAAATTTCATGGGAGTTGTAAATCTGGGTAGCACCCCAATTGGGACTACCAAGATAAAACTGAACACAATCGGACAAGCCTTCGGTTTCAACCTTCTTCTTCAACGACTCATGATAAGACGCATCTGCCGGCAAAGCATCGCCGTAGAATGAAGCCGTAAATTTTTGACTGCTCTTTTTGAGTCCCGAAAGCACCTCGATGAGCAGGTCCGGCCTCTTGACCGGAGCAATCCGCCCGAAGAAAAGGATTGAAAGGGGTTGTCTTTGTATTTCTGCTTTTCTTTGGAAAAGATCGGTATTGGCCCCCACAGGCATGAGGACCGTTTTCTTGTATTTGGCTGTATAGGAATATTTCGAGGTGCAAAAGACTTTGGTGCAAAATAAAGCAGCAAGATCTGTCAGGATCGATCCGGCATGATGATTTCGCCACATATAGATCTTCTTGCCCAGAATAAGCCAGAACAAACCGCCCAAGAGGATATATTCCTGATTCATGTGGACAAGGACAGCCTCGTAATTTTTTCTTTCCCGCCAGATCTGCCTGTAAAAACGCCAGATGTACCGCAGTCTCGAAGGTTTATATTCCTTACCTAGAGACAAAACCTTCGTATTGGCCGGCAGTTCATATTGCCCTTTGCTAAGACAGATAATAGTGACGAATGAAAAATGTTTGGCCAATTCCAAAGCCCAGTCATGAAAAAAACTCAAATAACTGTCTTTGATATCGATTTTTTGAGTTAGGACTAAAATCTTCATGGGTTTTCAGTGATTGTCAGGTCGTTTCTTTGTTTGAAAACCACCTGATAGACGAAGAAACTTTCGATGGCAATAAAAGCGCTGACGATAATTTGCGAGATCATGTAATGCAAATGAACATATTGGACGAAAAGAAAAATACCCAATGTATTAATCCCCAAGTTGGTCACGGTCACAAAGAGATAGGTGACGGCTTGGGTGCGGAATCGATCACTTGAATGATCCTTGAATGTCCAGTATTTCTGCATAGAAAAACTGACCAGAAAAGAAAGAAGGAAAGCGACGATGGCCGAAAGAATATACCAGATACCGAAAATGTCCGTGAAAATATAAAGGAAAAGCAGGTCGGTAAAAGCCGCCATGCCACCCGAAATAAGGTAGCGGACTATTTTGACTTTTGTTGGATGTCTCTCATCCAGAACAGCGTAGGTTTTTTTGATGGTATCGATCATTTTTAGTCTATACGGATTAGGGAGCTAGGATTTAGGTGAGAAAAATAACAACTACTTGAGCGACTGAATAATCTTATTAGCCACATCATCTGGTTCAAAGCTCGTAATATTCGCCCCAACTTCCCCGGCAATGCCAACATCGGTTGAAACTATCGGACAGCCAGCGGCTTCTGCTTCGACCAAAGTCAGACCATAGCCTTCAAACAAGGAAGTGTTCAAGAAAAGATCGGCCGTCTTGTAATAGGAAAAAAGGGTTGGTTTAGGAACCCAATCTTCAAAGATTATCGATCCCGCTAGGGTTACCCTAGCGGGAAGGCTCTGTAGAGCGACACTTTTGGAACCTCGCCCGACAATAAGCAAACCGGCCTTTGGAAAAGATTCATTGACCTTTTTCCAGGCTTTGATTGCCAATTCGACATTCTTTTCTTTTTCCAGGCGTGAAGCCATGAGGACTATTTTATCAAACTGGCGGTATTTCTGATAAAGATCGACGATCGTCGGCGAATTCCTTATTTTTTCAAGATCGACCGAAATGGGGCGAGTTTCAATGACCGGTTTACCCGAATCTTTGTTCAATCTCTTTTTCTCCAACAATTCCTCAACATATTTTTTTATCCGGAAAGAAACGACTCTAACATTATCGGCCTTGGGAATGTAATGATTGGCCAAAAATAAACGAATTTTATTCGTCAGATTGTAAGCGTAGTTGGGACTACCCAAATCCTCATGAATTTGAATCTCCAACGGGATCTTATATTTTCTTTTGAGAGAGACACCCGCATAAGCAGTCAAAGAAGAATCCTGGCAAGTAATGTTGGTTATTTTATTATTTTCAACAATATTCTTTCCTATACGAACAGCATCAAAAGGAAAAAGAAATTTTGAGAAAGATTCTGTTGAATAAAGCCAACAATTTTCAGAGATAAGCACTCCTTGGCAGTCGTTCTTTCGAAACCCTTTCGGAGCGCCGCTGGATTGCGAATTATCATACTCCAATCGGCGGCGCGAGAAGAGACGGCTCGGCGAGTTTTCGGTTCTTCGAGCCGAGCCGATCGTGGTTGAGAAGGAACGACTGCCAAGGAGTGCTGAATTTTCTTTACAAAAAATAACAATGTGAACTTCCTCCCATTCCTTAGCATATTCGATCTGACGAGCGCGAACATCGCTCTTCTCGTCAAAGATGGCGCGATCGGTTGAAATCATGAGTAAACTTTTATTTTTCATGGAGAATCAATTTTTCTTGGTCCTCTGCCAGATCTTGACTATCTCATCGGCAATCTGTTCCCAGGTATGGATCCATCCAAATTCCCTGACTTTTCCGGCCTGAATGGCCCTATTCGAAGGATCGGCTAGCCAAATAATCTTTTCAGCTATATCTTTTTTGTTGCACGGATCAACGAAAATCGCGCAATTTTTGACTCTCTCGGTTATGCCGTTTTCCCTGGTCAAAATAAAAGGCGTACCGGCTCTGATGGCGTCAAAAATCATATTGGGGCTAATATCCCCGAGCGAGGTCAAAACAACAGCATAAGAATGATGGATTTTTTCAAGAAAACTGTCATAGACAGCCTTGCCACAATCGAGATCGATTGGTTCAAGATTTTTGACTTGAACGACAGACCGGGCCTCATAGAAAACCTCTTTCAAAAACTCAATATTCTTCCATTTGAGTGACCGCGTACCGGCCACGAAAGTTCTATTTTCCGGTTCCATCTTGTCCAATCGTGACCCGCAGAAATTTTCGACCTGAAAACTCTTCTCGGCATTCAAACCATAAGTTTTTTCAAAAATCTTTCTTTGCCAGTCGGTGCTAAATATTACCGCCTTGGCTTGGCGAAGAGCACGTCCGCCCCATCGCAAAATCAAACGTTCCTTGAAAGAAAGCTGGACGGATTTGTCCTCGTAAAAATTCCGGAAAAGAACCAGGTTTCCGGTCCTTTCAGTGTAAGATTCCCAAAGAAAATCACCTCCAGTCCGAATAAGATATTTTTTGCCCATAAGCCGGCAAGCGAGCATTGTCGGCACGGCCGCCGACCAAGTATCAAGTACCAGGATAAGATCGGCATTCCAGCCTTTGCGAATGATCTTGAGAAGATAGAGAATATGCCGGAGAAGAGGCGGGAAAACTCTTTCCCAGCGATAAGCCGCCACCTTGACCTCGTGGCCTTGTTTTTTCCATGTTTCGTAAAGATTCCTGGCATATTGGGCCGGTCCTCCGATATCGGGTGGATAAATGCCTGATGCAATAAGGATTTTCATATTTCTATTATAGCCTATCCGCCACCAGAATATCTTTCATCTTTCCCGCTATAGCCCTCCACTCATAATTATTCCGAACCAATTCCCTGGCTTGTCTCACAATATGTTCTTTTGATTCCCTGTCTTTGATAAGTTTCTCCACTTTTTGGGCGATACTTCGCGGATTTTTGACTTCGCAAAAGAGCCCCGTCTCCCCGTCCTTCAAGAAATCCGGAATACCTCCGACTGGCGTGGCAATAATAGGCAAACCAGCCGCCATCGCTTCTAGGAATGAATTGCCCAGACCTTCGGAAAGTGAGGGGCGGATAAAGATATCGGAAATCTGAAGATATTTGACCATTTCTTTATGAGGCAGGTAACCAATAAAATAGACTCTGTCTTCTAATTTTAGATTTGAGATTTGAGATTTGAGATTGGCTTCTTCTTCGCCTTGTCCAACAATTAAGAGCTTAATATTATCCGGCAAATAATTTAACGCTTCAATAATATCCTCCACGGCATTTTTGGCCGTTAATCTTGATGTGGTAACGAGAACCGTATCGGAATCCTTATAACCTTTTTGATTCCGGAGACTTTGACGAGTTTTTGATTCGATCGGTTTTGAGAACAAATCATAATCGACACCGTTCGGTATAACAAAGATGGGACATTGGCAACCATAACCAACTGCCTGATCCTTGAGATACCGGCTGATAACCGTGACTCGATCGCTTCGCCGCAAGGCCAGAGCCCAAGAAATACCGATAAGACCCAGCGGCCTCAAGTTTTTCGGCAGGAAGACAATGAACGGAAATAGGAGAACGTGCCAGATCAGACCACCCAAACCGAATTTCTTTGAACGGATATATTCTTTAGAATCGCCTTCCTGAAGAGTCAAAACAACGGGTATTCGGGAACGACCGACAAGACTTCTCAAGATATTGACTATATACGGCACGCCACTTGAATAAGTCACCATCATCGGCCAGAAACAATAGTAATGGTTTTTTTTAAGCAACTTCAATGTCTCCCATGTACCGGTAATGGGTATCAATAATTTGCTTAAAGCCGACGAATCTCCGACTCGGTAAATATTGACATTGCCTATTTTTTCAAACCGAGGAGAATTTCGATCCAAACGCAAGGTTATAAGATCAAACTCAATCTCTTTCGGATCAATCCTGTCAGTAATCTCTTTGACCGCCACTTCGGCCCCAGCCACTAGGCGGGGAAAATAGGCTAGGGAAAATATGAGAATGCGCTTTGGCTTCATAGCTTCATACTTCCATATAGTCAGTCAACTTTCAAGACGTTTTTGAGAACCTCTTCGGGCACTTCTTGAGGCGTTGAAACAGCCGTTTCCGAAGGTATTTTGACGGCTGAATTATCTGGAATTGTCGGTTTTATTTCAGAAGCTTTGGATGCAGTCGGTAAAACCTTTCCGGATACTGGAGTCAGTTTAGGATTCTTATTAAGAAGAGTTTGAAGAGCATTTTTCAAACTATTAACATTTTGGGTAGTCGGCGTTTTCATGTCTTTTCTGGGAAAGATTTTGGCCAATGTCGGAGTCAAAGAACTCAAAGAAATTGGCTTATTAATATCCCGACCAGAAGTCGGCTCGCTGGAAGATTTTGGAATACTTGCAGTCAGCTTGGATGAGTAAGAAGCGGTTTTAACTTGAACAGACGCAGACTTTGCGACTGGTACAGGATTGGTCTCCTGATGAATGGGCATAGAAGCAATCGGCGACGGCATCGAAACGATAAACGGCTTGGGATTTGCAGAAACACTATTTGTAGCAGTTTTAACCAATGAAACACTTGGCACATTTGGAATACTTCCCACAACCGCAGAATTATTCGCTATTGTCGTAGAGGGAGGGATTGCCGACTTCTTTGGCACAGGTTCATGGAACTTGAGAATGGCTTCCTCAACAACGGCTCTCGGTCTGGAAAATTGCTCGCGAGAAGCGGAGATTATTTCCTGGACATAGGACTGGTCGGGGTGCGGAATTGGCGACAGAGTCGTGGCCGAGAAAGGTTGGGAAGAAAGACCATCGATCATTAGTTTCAAATAAATCTGGGCGAAACCAAGATTGACCAGATCTTCAAGCACGAAAACCGGCGCAAATTCTTTTTCCAATTCCTCGGCATCGGTCGCCCCCACCCGGAAAGCGATCATCGTGCCTACGTTGCCGAAAACAGCCGGCCGGACTATCTCGTCCATCTGTTCGATATACTGATGGGCTATCGTCAAATTGAGTTTGTATTTCCGAGCCTCGGAAAGAATATCGGCGAATGAAGCGTTAGCAAAATTTTGAAATTCGTCGACAAAAAGATAGAAATTGGGCAATAGCTTGGCTGTCCGATCCGGCACATCGGCCCTGGACATAGCCGCCAGGTAGATCTTTGTGACCAGAAGCCCACCCAAAAGTTTCATATTCTCATCGCCGATCCGTCCTTTGGAAAGGTTGATGATGATGATCTTCCGGTGATCCATGGCTTCACGAAAATCGAAAGAAGAATGGGGCTGACCGATCATGTTCCGGATCAGGGGGTTCGCGGTAAACTGACCGACCTTGTTCTGGATAGCCGGCACCGCTTCGGCCGCCATTCTTTCGGTGTAATTGGCGAATTCCTTGACCCAGAAATTTTTGACCGAGGGATCCTGGACATGAGAAATAATCTCTTTGCGATATTCCTTGTCAGAAAGCATCCGATTGACCCCGAGCAAAGTCGAACCGGGCGCTTCGAGCAGAGCCAGGAGAGTGTTGGTCAAAATATATTCCATCCGAGCTGACCAAGCATCTTCCCAGATTTTCTTGAATGTACTCATGAGGCCGGAGACGACCAGATGTCTCTTTTGCGAATCGACGCTTTCAAGAACATTGAAAGATATTGGATATTCGACGTCGAAAGGCGCTATGACGATAACATCACGAATGCGCTCTTTGGGCACATATTCGAGGAGAAGATCGGCCGTCTTACCATGAGGGTCGATGAAGCACATCCCCTCTCCGCTGGTAATGTCTTGAACGGCCATATTCTCGAGCATGGTTGACTTGCCCATGCCCGTCTTGCCGATGACATAGACATGGCGAGTTCGGTCTTTGGCTTTGATGCCAAATTTGACCTTCTTATTGCGAGCGTCCGTCTCGCCAAAATATGTTATGCGATCTTCGTCCATACTTACCAGAATTATATCACTCTCTGGGATGTGACACATCCCAGATTTGCTTTCAAATAAAAAAACCCTCACATTCAAGCAAGGGTTCCGTTTGTGGCGCTTCCCAGGCACCAGACAAAAGTTAACAATGTGTTGAGCCCGGATAACTACCATATGCCGATTCTGGTAAACCACGATCCGGCATTTCCAGATGTATCAATTTCTCGTTAGTACCTACGCCAGAAAACTGGGCTCGACCAACATGGAAACCAACTGGAATAAAAACACTCCTTCGAGTGAATTCATCATTAGGCTTTCCGTTAGAACTCGACACATTCCTACGAACTTTATTTGCCATAACTTCTGCAGGCTAATCGCTATCACCTGACTGAAATGCGCTTGCATCGTTTGGGTAGACCCAAACTACCCGAACGGATCAGGTGTAGCGTCTGCGGAATATATTACAACTTTTTTTGAAAAAAGCAATAGTTATCCACTCTCCTCCTCATTCGGCACCAAACCCTCCTTGTTATAAACACTGCCCGCATGCCAGAGCATCCAGCTCGTAA
Organism: uncultured Candidatus Saccharibacteria bacterium; assembly: GCA_964362725.1. Lineage (GTDB taxonomy): Bacteria > Patescibacteriota > Minisyncoccia > Phycocordibacterales > PALSA-1337 > C7867-002. The sequence continues at coordinate 19,228 of CAYIFO010000001.1, read as the reverse complement.
GACCCGCATCATAGGTCGCCTGGATCTGGGCTTGGACCATAGCCGGCGTATAGGTCGCGCCCAAGTTGAAAGCCTGGAGCCAGGGACGGATTTTGTCCGGAGTGGAAGAAGCTTCATAAGCGCGCTCGATGGCCCGATCCATGGAATTTTTGACAACTTCATAAGGATGTTCGGCTGGCTTATTCAAGCCCAGATAGCCTTTGGAAAAATGCGAAGGATAGACCATGGGCGAAACATAATCGAAATAAGGCAGAGCATCCTTGAGATTTTGGCCGATACCCAGGTCGTTATTAGCGCTGGTTGTCAAACCGAATAAATCGATCGAAAGCGGTATAGTCGTTGTGGCAAATTGTTCGCGCAAATAGAGATAAAAAGATTTCATCACTTCCGTCCTAGTCCGGCCTTCACTCCAGCTGTAATAAATATTGGTCAGATCGCCGTCAGAGGGATAACGGATATAATCAAAATTGAGTTCATCAAAACCGTAGGCGTATGACTGCCGGCCGATGGCAACCAGATAATCCCAGACTGGCTTGGCGCCGGCATCGAGCCATTTTATTCCCTTGTAATCCTTCCAGATCGTCCCATCCTTGGTTTTGACTGCCCATTCCGGATGAATGTTTATGAGATATGAATCCTGAAATGAAGAAATCCTGGCAATGACATAAACACCTCGTTCATGGAGCCGGGCTACAAACTCCTTGACATCCGGTATCCTATTCTCGGCCGCGCCGATCTGTTTCAGATATGGATCATCGACTTTGAAGCTGATCCGGCCAGTATAGTCCTTAACATCGATAACCACGGCATTGATCTCGGTTGTCTCGACCAGATCGAAAAGTTGCTCACGGAATTTGGGATGTCCGGCCGCCCAACTAGTGAAGTAAACCGCTTTGAGTGGATCCGGTGTCTCAATATGGGTCACGACCAGTTGAGGCGGTGTTTCCAGTCCCAAGCTGTTTAGAATAGCCGCCCCCAAGCTTGTTCCGTTGGAAAAAATGATGCGTCCCGTCGGCAGAAAAGGCAGGGCGAATATCTGAATCACCAATATTACGGCCGAAAAACCGGAAGCCAGAGCCAGAGCACCCACCAGTTTCCTGTCTTGCCAAAATTTCATCAATGGTAATTAGTTCGTTTTGGATAAATCACCACTTGCTTCCCCGCGGTGCTCGACATACGACAAATCCTTACCTGAATGTTTATGCCCGTCCAGCGCATTTAGTCGATATGCCAAGATCACAATCAAAATGCCGGCAACAACATTTATGTATCTATTCCAAAGAGAAGTGAATCCAAGAAAAGGCAAGATGACCAGAATTAAAGCTAGCAGAATTATGAATTGCCTTTTGGACATGTTGGCCATTATACCCCAGGGTGCTAGAATTACGCCAGAAAAGAAAGGTACGGTAATGAGAACATTAAATAGAAATTTTTTGACGGATTCTGATCTGTCGCCGTACGCAAATAACGTTACGGTTGCACGGCTGAGAATAAATGGTCATATGTTTATTGGTTTTTTCCAATCATTGATCAGCGACAGTCGATCAAACATCATTCGGTTTAACGGAATTTTTACCCGATTTAACCTACCCATAAAGAGACCTGGATTTAAAATAAGTTCTGATGTCCAAATTATTCAGACTGACCAATCGTTTAGGCTTGGCAGTTTGACATCCGTTCGACAAAGTAAATGCGAGCTTCTAGTCGCAAGATTCCATTCGAAATCTTCACTTATTTTGTCCAGACGGCTTAAAGATATTGAGAGGGTTAAAAATCTTTTATCGGTGGTATCGCCCGATTAAAAAGGTAACGGTTGAAAGAAAATCAGTTTAACCGCGCGATTAATAACCGCGCGGCCTTTTTTATCCAAAACTCTTGTCGAGATCAGGCTTGCCCTTCGTAGCCTTGGCGAAGAAAGGCCTCGACAATGACCACAAACTCCCCTCTTACTTTATCACTATTTTTTTCAAAGTATTCCTTAACCACCAAAGCACTCCCGCTCACCACTTCTTCATAGATTTTAGTCAATTCACGACAAACCGTCACTTTCTTTGAAGTAAGGCTATCCGAACCATTGTTGTGTATATTCAATGAATCAAGTGTCTTCATTATCCGGTGACTTGATTCGTAAAAAACCATTGTCCTTTTTGAAAAAGCAATTTCCTTGAATAAAGTTTCCCGACCTTTCTTATGAGGCAAAAATCCCAAAAAAGTAAATTGACTGGCGGAAACTCCGGCTATGGAAAGAGCAGCGGTCAGAGCGGAAGGTCCCGGTATGACTTCGATTTTAATCGAACCGTCTTTTATTTCTGCCTCCAATTCTCTTCTAATTTGCCCGACCAATTCGATGCCAGGATCCGATATACCAGGCGTACCCGCATCGGAAACTAGGGCTAAATTTTTGCCTTCTTTGAGAAGAGTAATAATCTCTTTTGAACGATTTTGATTGCTGTGCACGTGATAAGAGAGAGTCTTGGTCTTGATATCATATTTTTCCAGCAATTTTCTGGTTGTCCGGGTATCTTCACAAAGAACAAGATCAGCTGCAGCCAGGACCTTAAGAGCTCGCAGAGTGATATCTTCGAGATTGCCGATAGGAGTGCCGATCACGGAAAAAGTGGTCATGAAAATACAGTAACACAACAATGTTACTTGGCCAAATGCGGAGCCGTAATCACAGGAATCATTCTTTGTGGCGCATTGCCAGCGGCCTAACCAGATAACTGTTCTTCTTTAGGCAGAAGTATTATGCAGTCAAAGCGCGCCACAAAGAATGATTCCTGTGATTACGGCTAAAGAATACGACTGGGGACTACTTGCCTTCTTCTCTCTCTCACACTAAACTGTCACCATGATTCCAAGCCATAAAATTATCATCTATATCACCCGCGACATCGAGAGAGCCCTCGGTTTTGAGCCATGTAATAACTACAGAATCGTCGCTAATGAGACCCCTTATAGTCTCACAATTAAAAATCAATACCCCGATTATGTGACCCTTATCAAATCGACCAGTATCAAATTGCTAAGCACTTCCGATCTGGTCAGTCATGAGATTACGAAGCAATTAATTGAAGGTCTTCAAAATACAAATCAGGCAAACGACGATTCACAACAAGTCGATAAGCCATTCATTTTGGTTTTCAAAAATTCCCTGCGAGTCGAAACCGCCATCAAGGAGAGAGGCTGGCAGTGTCTCAATCCCAAATCTTTGCTCTCCGAAAGAGTCGAGAACAAATTCTCCCAGATCCGTTGGCTGGGCGATATGGCCCAAAACTATCTTCCACCCCATGTCGCTAAGGTAACCAAGCTCATCACTTGGAAAAACGACCCCTTTATCATCCAATGGGCTCACGGTCATACTGGAGACGGCACCCTTCTCATCCGGACCAGAGAAGAATTGTCGGCTATTCAGGAAAATTTTCCCGAGCGCCTGGCTCGCTTGAGCACTTATATCAAAGGATCTTCCTTTACCGTCAATGCCATCGTCACGACCAAAAGGATCCTTATCGGCAATATAAGCTATCAAATAACCGGCTTGCCACCTTTCACCGATAATGAGTTCAGCACTATCGGCAATGACTGGGTTTTGGCCAATAAGATCCTTGGCCAAAAAGAGATAGGCACTGTTTGGGACATGGTAAATAAAATAGGTTCCAAACTTCAACAAGACGGCTGGCGAGGTCTTTTTGGGGTCGACCTTATCCGCGAGGATCAGACCAACCGAGTATTTCTTATCGAAGTCAATGCCCGTCAACCAGCTTCGACCACTTTTGAATCTTTCCTTCAAGATAGTGAACGCCGATCTGGTCAAAACGGATTAACAACCTTTGAAGCCCATATCCGTGCACTTTTGGATCTACCCATCGATCAGGACTTGGTCACCATCCGATCCGGCGCCCAGATCATCCAAAGAGTGACAAAAAACGTCCAAGGTCTCTTCAATGATGTTGGCGATAAACTGAAAAAAAATGGCTTTGAGGTTGTTGTCTATGAAAATACCGATCCTAACGCCGATCTTATAAGAGTCCAGACTCTCGAAAACTTCATGGAAAATCCGGGTCTACTCAACCATGCCGGTCGAGAAATAGCCGAAACAATAAAGAGTTCCGGTTTTAATTTGAAAGTCTAGAGATTATCACAATGGAACAAAAACATCTTTCTAACCAAGCTTTGGCTGTCATAAACCAATATCTTAATTTCAAGATCGGCAAAGCCGTTTGCTCTGTTCCCTATTTCAATAACAAAAAAACTGGATCCAGAGCGGCCCTACGAGCTTTTATTGGCAAAGGTAGCCCGGAAGAGATTGCGATCGAAGTCGAAACTATTTTGCTCAAAAATCGTATCAATAGGGAACTCTTAACCGATCATGATCTCAAAAAGATAATGACTGACAACAATCTCGGCATTGAATGTTCTGGTTTTGTTTATCATATCTTGAACGCTCACTGTTACAGCACAAACAATGACTCTATAAAAAAACATCTTAACTTCCCCGAGTGTACGGGCTTACTTGGTAAAATTCGCTGTTCTTTCCGTCCGGCCGAAAACTGCAATGTTGCCACCTTCGCTCATGACTCAAACAGCCAGACAATCTCTTCTGCCCAGGTTCGACCTGGAGATATCATAACTATGACCAATGGTGGCTTGGAAAAGATCCGCGATCATATCTTGATTATTCATCAAGTCGATTACTTGAATGGGATTCCGGCCAAAATCCATTACTCTCATTCCATCGCCTATCCCGCTGACGGTCTTTATAACACCGGAGTCCGACAAGGTGCTATAGAAATCACTGATATCAATCAACCGATTACCGCCCAACGCTGGACTGAAGGTAATGATCAATCTGTTGATTTACTCGTCCAAAGAGCTCAAAAAAGTAAAACGGAAATCAGAAGACTAAGGTTTTAGAACTTGGTGAGTAATGTCTGTTGAGAGGCTCCGCAGGCGATTTTTGAGCCTCCTACGCTAAAGCTACGGAGGGCCAACTAGTAGGTGTCCTTCGTAGCCTTGGCGAAGAAGGGCACAAAAATCGCCGAGGATTAGGAAAATTTTCTGCAGAAAATTTTCCGTGCCTCAAAACAGACATTACTCACCAAGTTCTTAGCTACATTGAATAACCGCCTCTTTCCATGTTAATGTGATACCAATGATCACCATCCTGGAGGGCACCGCCGATCTTTCCTATATCCTTAGTTTCGTCCTTTTTGGCGCCATAGTCGCCTTTTTTTGGGCCCCTTTGCTTTCCAAGATTCTTTATCATTTCCATGTTTTCAAAAGTCCCAAGATCGAGCTCAATTCCCTCGGTGACCATGTCAGCAAATCAAACACTCCGGTCATGGGCGGTCTCTTGGTCATCATCACAGTTGCTGTTTTGACTTATGTCTTCAATTGGTCGCGAAGTTTCACTTGGGTACCAATCGGAGTCTTGCTTTTTGCCGGAGCCTTGGGTGCCATCGACGACCTGATGAATATTTTCGGGGTCGAACGTCATTCCAGAAAACTCAGCCATATTCTCACTTTAATTCGTGTTCATAAAAGTTGGCTGGCCCGAATTTGGTTTGTTATAACCCTACCCTGGACAGCTTTTAAAAGAATTTCCGTCTGGTTCGGCTCCAAAACTTCCCGAGGTATATTCGTCCACGAGAAACTGGCTTTACAATTCGTAGCTGGCGCCTTGACCGCTTGGTGGATATACACCAAACTTGGTCCAGCTTGGCATTACATTTATCTACCTTTTGATTTGAGTGTCAACGCCGGAATATTCATCGTTCCGGTCATTATTTTCATTGTCATGTTCACCGCCAATGCCGTCAATATCGCCGACGGCCTCGACGGCTTGGCCGGTGGTATGCTTATGACCACCTTTAGCGCTTTGACTTTCCTTTCCTGGATCAACGGTTTTGGCGAAATGGCCATCTTGAATGCCACCGTTGTCGGGGCCCTAGTTGCTTACACCTATTTCAATATCAAGCCGGCCCGCTTCATGATGGGCGATGTCGGTTCTCTCGGCTTGGGTGCTCTTTTGGCGGTCAATGCCATGGCCATAGGCGAGACCAGCGCTCTTATTTTCATCGGCTTTATGTTTTATATCGAAGCCCTTTCTGTGGTCATCCAGGTTATTTCCAAATACCTTTTCGGCCGTCGCGTTTTTCTTATGGCGCCCCTGCATCACCACTTCGAACTTTCGGGCTGGAGCGAAGAAAAAACCGTCATGCGTTTCTGGGTCGTTCATTTTATTTTCGTCGTTTTTGGCTTCTGGCTAGCCCTTCATTGATATGAAATATCTCTCTTGGGATCAAAAAACGGTCACTGATTTTTCCGAGGAAAATATCCATGAGATGTATGAAAAGGGCTATCTTTTCACCCGTCTTGGTCGTGGCGTCATGCAACAAACCCGCTCTGTCCGTATCAATCTCGCCAAATTCAGTCTCTCCAGCGAGAATCGCCGGATTCTCAAAAAGACATTTGATTTAATTGGTCCGACTCCAATTGAATTAACTCATACGAGTTATGATTGGCACTACGATTGGAAAATTGGCAAAATGGCCAAGGATTTTTACGATAATAAATTCGAACCAGGCATCATGAGTTCTCAAAAAGTAAAAATGATGCTTGTTGAGGGTGAAAAAAGTAATTTTAATCTTCTTCTAATTTATTCTCAAGACGGCACAAATATTGGTTACGTAATCTGTTATAAAAATAAGGAAATTTTGCACTATTGTTTTCCTTTTTATTCCTTGGATGTGCCTCTAAAAGATATGGGTCTTGGTATGATGATCAAAGCTATCCAATACGCAAAAGAATCAAAACTGAAGTATTTTTATCTCGGTTCTCTCCAGAGAGCTTCTGATGTTTACAAACTTCAATTTGAGGGTCTTGAATGGTTTGACGGAAAGGTGTGGAGTCAGGATATAGAGGACGTGAAAAATATTCTTAAAAGTCTGTAATAAAAAAAGCGCCTCACTCGACACGAAGGCGCTTTGATGCTGGAGAGGTTGGACATCTCCAAGATTATGTAATGACTGGCCATAGCCAGCCTAGATTTGAGAAAAGTTGTTTGATTGTCGAAATCTTGCTCGCGATATGAGAGGGGTAGGCAATATCGCCTCTCTCTCCGTAGCAAGCGATTTTCGCCAACTCCTCAAAGACAACTCTCTTGTATTCAGGCACGTTAAACCAAAATTCAGGAGCCAGAACACCCGGCGCATCCAGAAAAGATACCATGTATCCTCGCTGAAAAATTGTTCTTATGAGAGGTGCAACTTTCTGGATAGTTAGTCGGCATCTCCCACAATGTTGCCATTTACCAATAAAAGCTATTTTCTCGTGTCTAGCCAGACCTTGAGCAAAAGCTTGGTTAACATTTTCGAGGGTGTTTTTAGACAAACTCTCGAAATGAAAATTGATGCCAGACGAATTTAGCGATCCGTTGGCGAATATTATGTCACGCATCTTGTCTGACTCTGAATACCCAGATGCGTCTATTTTTCCACCGGTCACATAAACATCAGTTGGATTTCCAAATTCGATGAGGTCACGGAGATACCTGCCACATGCTGTTTGACAACCTTGTTTTGAAGTACCAAATATCAAAACAGCATCTATTTCTCTGCAATCCTCGACCCCGTTTTGTTCTCCGAAGCATATGCCAGTAGTATGTTTGTACACTTCTTCCTGGTTGAGCTCTTGTTCTGTTTTAATTGGCGGATGAATCTTCTCTTCCGCAATCGCTTCCAATGTAGGTCTCATTTATCCTCCAATCGTAAATTTTCAACATAATTTCACACTTTCCGATATTAGGCTATACTAAACAAACCATGAATGCAACCTCCCCAACCCTGCCCAAAAGGCTCCATGTCATCGGGATTTGCGGAGTGGCCACCAGTGCTTTGGCCATTGCTTTCCAGAAAAAGGGGGTCATTGTAAGCGGTAGCGACAAGGGTTTCTATCCACCCGTATCAACTGAATTAGAGAAGCATGATATCGACTTCTATGCCGGCTGGCATCCCGAAAAAATGTTCGGCGGAGACTTTGAAGGTGGCATAGTCATGATCGGGGCGGCCGCCGGCAGTCGCAATCCCGAGACCGAATACGCCAGGCAAAATAATATTCCCACCTATTCGTATCCGGAGATTATCGGCCGCTTCATGGCCAAAGAAAAATCAATAGTCTGCGCCGGCACCTGGGGCAAGACTTCTTCATCGGCTCTGTTTTCATTCATTCTTGAACAAGCCGGGCTCGACCCCGCCTACATGTTTGGTGGTATTTCTCTTTCCCATGATTCGTCAGCCAAACTGACAGACTCTAATATTAGCGTCTTCGAAGGCGACGAGTACAAAAGTTCCCCCACCGATTCCCGCGCCAAATTCTTCCATTACAAAGCCACTCACCTCCTTTTGACTGCTGTTTCCTGGGATCATGCCGATCTCTATCCGACCGAAAAAGATTATCTCCGGGCCTTTGAACAATTGATCAAATCCATGCCCGATAACGGACTGATTGTCGCCTGTAGGGACCGCGAGAACATTGAAGAAATGCTTCAATCTTTCAAAGGCAAAAGTTTAGTCTTTTATGGTCGCGAAATGCCAAAAGCCGAAACTTTGCCCAACTTTTACGGCTACAAAAACGTCAGACAATCAAAAGATGGTCTCAAATTGACCATAATCCACGATGGCCAGGAATTCGAAATCACTTCACCTCTTCTGGGTCTTTATCAAGCCGAAAATATTACCGGCTGTTTCGCACTTGCTTGCAGTCTGGGCATATCAACCGATAAAACAATCCAAGCCATTTCCCTCTTCCAAGGACTCAAAAGAAGAATGGAAAAACGCCTTGAAGGCAATATCACGATCATTGACGACATTGCCCATTCGCCCGAAAAGGCTTCATCTGTCCTTGGTACCTTGCGATCCATTTATACCGGCAAAATAATAACGGTTTTCGAGCCCAACATAGGTGGCAGGAGCCGAGAATCAGTAGTCAAATACGATGAGGCTTTTGTTGATTCAGATATCGTGATCATTCCCCGCTTGACCAAACTCAAAGTTATCTCAAAGAAGATCGATTCCGAAACAGTTTTTGGAGCAAACGCAAAAGAGGACGAGCAACCCATGGAAGGCGACGAATTGGCAAAAGTAATCGGCAAAACTCATCCTCAAGTCAACTATATTGATGACGACAAAGCTCTCATTGATTTTTTGGTCTCAAATGCAAAAAAGGACGATGTCATTGCTTTCTTAGGTTCGCACGGATTCCGAGGAATGATTGAAGAAACGGTCACTTCCCTTCGTCGACTATTTCAGTCTTGATTTGACCGTCGCTTATCTCTTTCACCAAAAGCGTCATCCCACAATGATCGCATTCGATGACCATACCAGGAGCCAAATTGGGATAGGGCGATAGATCAACGGTATTTTTGCATTCCGGGCAAACACAAAGACTATTTTCTGATTTTATATTTTGTTGCAACATGATTGTTTTACAAACATCTTTCAATGGTAACGAAAAAAAGGTAGGATAGCAACATGACGCCTTTGGAAAAATACCCGAAATTGGCCGAGGCTTTGGGTCTCGGAGGTCTTTATTTCAAACGCGAGGATCTTCACCCTTACGGTTCCCACAAAGGTCGCTCCATTCCCGTCATGATCGACCATTATTACTCTCAAGGCGACCGTCATTTTGCTATTTCTTCATCCGGCAATGCCGCTTTGGCAGCCGCCTTGTATGTTCAAGAATTGAATAGCAAAAAACAGGCTGGAATAGATCTCGACATCCTAGTCGGTCAACATGTTTCTCCCAAAAAACTGGCAAAACTTCGGGAGATAGAAAAACGAGTTGGCTCTGATTCCATCCGGATCCTTTCCAAAGAACGTCCCCTTCAGGCCCTGACCCAAGCTGTCCAGGAAGGCAAGCGCAGTTTGAGACAATCGACTGATGATATAGCTCTTGTCGGCTACGAGAGTTTGGCTGCCGAATTAGCTGGGACAAAAAGCATTGGCGCCGTTTTCATCGGAACTTCTTCGGGCACAACCGCCCAGGCTCTTTGTCAGTATTTCGAGAAAAACAAATCACCCATTCAGGTCCATATAGTCCAGACTTCGGCCTGCCATCCTTTGGCCGATCAGTTCGAAAATTACGACGGTCCCCAAGAAGAATCTCTGGCCGATGCTATCGTCGATCAGACCGCTTTGCGCCGTCCCGCGCTTATCCCACATATCAAACAAACCGGCGGCTATGCCTGGGTCGCCACCAATGACGACATTGAAAACTCCCTTGATTTGGTCGCAAAACATACCGCCATAGAAATTTCCACAAATAGCGCTCTTTCCGTAGCTGGAGCCATTCAAGCCTCATACCGCAACTGGGAAATGAAGGGCGATGTGGTCTGCCTCATCTGCGGAGATTAGGGATGTGACACATCCCTAAAGACCCCGCACGGCCTTTACAAACCTATCTCCTCTTTCCTTCCTTGAATTATCCAAACCATTGGCTCCAAAGCCCGGACTGAAGACCACCCTATCGTTTTTACCGGCATTTTCGGCCGCCAGAAGAACCGCCTCCTCGATCGAGGGAACCGATATGCTTTTCAGATCTTTGAGTTTGGTGATAGTCTGACGTTCATGGATCGTTCCGCTACCCGGCAGAAGAATGACCATTTTCACATATTCCGGCAACAAAGAATACAAATTCTTGTAATCATGACTGCTACGCGTCCCGCCGAAAATCAGAATAACATTCCTGTCCCTGGAAATTCGGATAGCTTGTTCCGTTGAAAGAGGGCAGATTGAGGCCGTGTCATTGTAATACTCCACTCCCCTGACTTTTTTTACCATCTCCAAACGACCTTTGAGTGGTTTCCATTTGACCAGAACTTCTCGGGCCAGATCATCATCAACTCGAAAAAGTTTACCAGTTTGGAAAGCTAGGGCTGCATTCTGTCGATCATGTCCATCAATCTTAATCAATGACCAGGTTTCAGGAACGATCGAGATTTTTGTTCGTAGCATCTTGGCCTTGGGTTGGACCTTTTGACTTCGAATCGCGTCAATCACCTCATCCGAAGCCACTATAAAATTATTATATGTCTGATAGTTGAGAATCTCGAAAGGCGAATCATGGTAAGCCTCTCTGGCCGGCTCCGAAGCGAAAACTGCCACCTGGGGACTAATGTGAATACTATGAAGTTCCTTCATCGTCTGACCAAGTAGGCGCATGAGGACGATGTCACCGCTCCTGACTTTGCGCAAATTGGATATGATTCCTTTATCTGACTCGGGATCGATAACAAAAAAACCCTGATTGTCAGTCTTGGAGCAAACCACCTCGAGCATCGGAGAGAGCATCGAGATGATCGTGCTTTTACCGCACTGGCCCATTATCCCGATAACCGTCACCGGAGGCGATCACCTGAAAAATAGTGTTTCGGGGTATTCGATGGGAATAGGCTTTTCTTTTTTTTCCACAATCTTGGTTTTATCGAGTTCAATTCTCCTGTTTTTTTCATCAACAGCCTTGAGAAAAGAGGAATCGCGCGGATATTCATGGGAAAGGATGATGAGATCCATATCGATCAAATCCTCGGCTGGAATGGAACCGCAGACATGATTGGCAAGACCCAGCGAGCGCAAAAGAACCAGGTGGCTCTTCAACCTAGCCTCGCTCTTGAGGTCGTAAACACTGACCAAGGCCCCTGCCTTGATCAGGAATTTGACATCTTCGACCATGTTACCCTCTGGACCCAAGCCCACCACCGCTATTCTTTTGCTTTTAAAATAATCTTGCGCCGACATAATTGCAGTTTACAGTGGCGGGAGCGGGGGCGCAATGGTGGGGGAATTTTTGAATAATATAATTTGTATGAAAAAAAGAGGCTCCGAAGAACCTCTTTTGTGAAAATCCGCAGACCTTATTTACTGAAGGCTGTTTCGAGAATCCCGAGTCCATCTCCGGAATTATCCTTTGCGAACGCGACTCGTCGAGCCTGTGCTGTTGGACTATTATCGGTGATCCTATTGAACCACCGCTGCCCTTGTGGATTGAGCCCGGCCTTTACGACATTTATGAGGACCGACTGATTCAATCGCGTAGCGGCTATTGATACTCCACAGATAGCAGAGGAGTTCTTCTCGCTCATGTTCCAGTGAGGAACAAGTGGGTGAACGCCAGGGCGACTTAAGTCCTGGAACGAGGCGTTTCGTGACATCTCGACAGGACATTCCATTGCCCGGATAAGCGCCCAGACAGTCTTCATATCGAGCATGTCATGAGCGTTTGGTATTATTACCACACCCTTTGAGCCAACTGTGATGCAAACCGAATGTTGCATACCTTGCAAACGGCTGGCACGTGAGCACTGAGGATTGTCACTACATATCAATAGCCCGGTCCTTGTGCCATCAATTTGAAATGTGGTGCCATTATCCCGAATTTCGGCTACGGCAGACCAAAACTGTTTTTGTTGATCCACATAACGTAACAATCCTTCCCTGATCCACTCCACCGTGTCACCATCAGAAACGCCACTCGCTTTCATTGCCCGTGATACGAAGTCGAATTCGAGGCAATACTTTGTCTGATGTTCCGAACTTCTAACCATACGTTGTAGATTCTGCTTGACAGCCTGATTATCAATATCGTTTACGATACCGGACAAAACCTGCGCCGGATGGACATAGTCACTTACCTCTGACGGCTTTACCGAAAAGGTAAGCGCTGCTTGAACAGCGCGACTGGCCCAAGCAATAACTCTGGTCTGTTCTGCCCCAGTTGACAAAGTTATGCCATCACGAATAAAGGTACTTATATGTGACGGTGTAATGGGCGCTCCTTTGCTCTTCAAATTTGCCAGAGCCTTGAGGATACAGTCGATCCCAGGCATTGTGCTGATCTTTAGATGATCAGTTACACACCTTGAACAACTCATCCCCGGAATCTGATGTCCGACTTGATCCAGGCAACTAAAATTGTCACCGGGATAGCCGATTAGTAATTCTTCGGGTAAGCACAATGCCTCCACTTTTTCGAACTTTGTGGGTTGTAAATCTCCGATCGAATACTCCCATTTACCAAATGCGCGGAGTATCTCAACCGCGACAATGATGTCAATATCGATGTAATAAGCTCTTATTTGCGTTATCTGCTTCGGTAGGTTTTTTTGCACAAAACCCTTTCTTTTTGGACCACTTTCATGGCCCTAGTTTTAAAAGATCTCGGGTAATAAAGTCCCATGTCAAACCCATGGGTTACCCTCATCTTTCTGGCGGTATTATATCACAAGTGGTGCTTGCATGTCAAATGTTCAGCCGCAGGGGCGAAAAAGGGCACAGGCGTTATTCGCCCCAATAAGAGTTGACTTCGCAGAAATACACCTCTTGGGCCCTATTATTAGGCAAAGCGACCGACAATGAGACCCTTGACCTTGATCATTTCCTGAAGCATGGCCTGAAGCTTGATCAGGTCTTCCGAAGGAAAATCAGTTTCAACCACGAAATGAGAAAACTTTTTCATAAAGACACCATGGAGATCCTGGAAATAGGTTTCGAGAACTTTCTTTTCTTCCTCTATGGACCTGGTCCTTTCTTCGATCCGGGCTTTGGTCAGCCTTCCCTTCGAAGCCGGTCCATCCATAATCCGCATAACTTCTATCGGCCTCTCTATCCCCTCGTACAACAATGAGTCGTGGTTCAAAACACCTTCGAGCGAAGGCGAAACTATTTGGTAGTCGCGCATGTTTGTTGGGAATTCGAGTTCCCCTTACTTTAATAGGCTTACGAAAGAATTCTTGGTGATGATGACATGATCCAAAACAGCTATACCCAGCATCTTGCCGGCTTGGACCAATTGGGCCGTGATCTCCGTATCTTCGGCACTCGGCGCCGTCTCGCCTGACGGATGGTTGTGGGCCAGAATAATGGCCGCAGCATTGCATTCGATGGCCGGCCGAAAAACTTCACGGGGATGGATCATATTGGAATTGACCGTCCCGATTGTGATAACCTCGTCGCGCAAAATCCGATTGTGACTATTGAGATAAAGTCCGCGAAGATGCTCTTTGGGCAAGTTGCGCATGTCTTGGAGATACTCGTAGACATCCTTGGCATTTCTGACGGTCGTCAGACCCGATTCCGAACGGTCGTAAAAGCGCCGACCCAATTCCCCACAAGCCACGATCTGGCAGGCTTTGACTATGGGGATATCAAGCTCTGCAGACAATCTGTCCGGATCACGCTCGGCCAGAATACTCTTTTCGCCATAATCGCGGATAAGGCGATTGGACATTTCCATGAGTTCCTCTTTGACCGTGCCACTGACCAGAACAACCGCCAGCAATTCCTTGATGCTCAAAGCTTCCGGCCCTTGTCGGATGAGCTTTTCGCGCGGTTTCTCTTCGTCCGGCAGGTCATGTATCGTGAGCGGGTACTCGCGATATGGACGATCGAGAAACCAAGTCTCGGCTTTGATGGCGTATGTCTGCACAAGAGAAGTATAACGCAATATCTAGACCGTCTCAACTAAAATGAAATTCGTTTCATTGGAACCGCCAAAAGGCATGCCGGCGACGATAACCACCTTGTCCCCTTTATTGACAAACTTACTGTCCAAGGTCGTCCGTCGGACTATTTCCATGATCTCCTCGGTTGTTTTGAAAGTCGGCACCAAGAATGGGTAACAACCGTAAACAAGCATCATTTTGTTTAGATCAGCCTTCTCATCGGAAAAAGCCAGGACCATTTCGGCCGGACGGTAGCGAGATATCATTCGGGGAGTTCTGCCTTTGCGAGTCAAGGCGACAATAAGCGAAGCTCCAATATTATGAGCAACACGAACAGTCGACTGGGAAACAACATCGGTAATACCATGCGATTCTTCGTATTCGGCTATAGTGTCCCGAGTATATACTTCTTTTTCAACTCGCAAAGCGACCTTGGTCATTACTTCGACCGCCTCAACCGGAAAATCACCCAAGGTCGTTTCTTCGGAAAGCATGATCGCGTCGGTACCATCAATGATCGCGTTAGCGATATCGGAAACCTCGGCCCGCGTCGGCACCGGATTCTTGACCATTGATTCCAACATCTGCGTGGCTGTGATAACCGGTTTTCCCGCCGAATTACACTTGTGAATAATCAATTTTTGGACTAAGGGCACTTCTTCCGCCGGTATCTCTATGGCCAGATCGCCCCTGGCTATCATTATGGCGTCCGATTGTTCGATTATGCCATCTATGTCCGCCAGAGCCTCCGGCGTCTCAATTTTGGCGATTATACCGGCCTTGGAACCGGCTTTGTCCAACAATTCACGAAGTTCCCTAATGTCGGACGAATGGCGAACAAAAGAAAGGGCTACGAAATCCACCTTGTTTTTGATGCCAAACTGGACATCCTCGCGATCTTTTTCAGTCAGTGACTTGACCGAAAGATTGGCTCCAGGCACATTGACACCCTTCCGGCCGGCCAAATGCCCGCCAGAAATAACTTTGGTGATTATGTCATTACCCTTGACTTCAACTACCTCTAGTTTCATGGCCCCATCCTGAAGCATAATGAATATGCCCGGCTTGACCTCTTTGGGCAAAGCGGGGTAATTGATATGGACTTTGTCCTCGGTACCTTCGATCTCGTCGGTGGTCAGGATAAAAGTCTTGCCCCTAACCAGGTTAACAACTTTGTCCCTGAATGTCCCTATGCGGATTTTTGGTCCGCCCAAATCTTGGATTATGGCGATGATTGAACCAGTTTTTTCCATAACTTTCCGGATATTATCAACCCGATTCTGGTGTTCGGCAAAATCACCATGGGAGAAATTGAGCCTAGCCACATTCATGCCGGCTTTTTGAAGGGCTTCCAACTTTTCCTGGCTTTCCGTGGCCGGTCCGATCGTGCAGACAATCTTGGTTTTTTTTCCTAAATTCATTTTTTTGTTTTATAGACCTTTGGGATTGACCGGGTACTTGTCCGGATCAATGGTTCTGGTAAAACAAGTCCGGCCGGCTTCGTGCTTCCAGTTGTCGTTTTCGATAATAATACCGCCGTCATAATAAGCACTGCTCATGCTCCTGGTCGGATACGAATTGCCACCGTAAAAATCACCCCGACCCTCGTTGTCCGGAGTTGGTAGGGCAAAAGTAGCGCAAAGCTCAAATGACGGTTTGGTACCAGCGATAGTCGTTATACTGTTCATTGCGGTTTTTTGGATATATTCGTAAGCATCTTTGGTCTTGGGATCAGTCGGAATTTTGTTATAACTGATCGGATCCTTCAAGTCATCCAGGGTCGAAGGTAGTTTTCCTTTTTGTTGCCAATGACTGACTATCTGCCACTGGATCGTGCTTAGATCATTTGTTCTCTGATTGTCGAAACGCAAATTGCGCTGTTTGGTCGGAGAACCAACAGCTATAAAGCCAAAGATAATAGCTATAAGAGCGACAACAAGACCGATCGTGGCAACAATAAATCGGCTATTTGACTTTGTTCCAATATCGACACCATCCAAACCACTTTTCTTTTCGATAAGGTAGTAGAGGAAAATCACTCCAGCGATAACAAAAACAGCCAAGACCTTGTAGGCAAAACGTCCGGATATTTCACCGTTTAGATATGTGTTAACCAGAGCAATGAGATCGCCGACCATAACCGCGCCGGTCAAAAAGAGCGTCAAATATATTCTCCAGCGTCTGATCCAGATAGATTCCTTGCCCGGCAATTTCCTAATGTCTTTGATTATCAGATATTCGAGGACATACAGGATGGGCACCAGAATAATAAGCATCGAGATCGGCCAAGCAATATTGCCAGAATAGAAATAGCCAGCCAGCTGATCCGGCAAATAGTAGTTGATAACACTAAAAGCCAGGTTAATAAGGGCAACCACGGCCGCGTAAAGGGCCACCGTGGCGCCAAGGTGAAGGAAAAAGTCCTTCGGCGTGGTGTTGTTATTCATGAGGGTATTTTAGCACAGAAAAGCGGTTGTTTAACAACCGGAACTGAATAAACTCAGCGACAATTTCCTTGTCGGATTGGGAATATTGATTTTACTGAAGAGGATTTCGGCCTTGAATAATCCTAATCAGAAACATTACTACAGCAACAACCAGAAGTATGTGAATAAACCAGCCGATCGTATAGACCCCGACAACGCCCAGAATCCAGAGAGCCAAGAGAATTATTGCAATTGTTATAAGCATGATGTTTATTGGTGGTTAATTAGTAATAACTTACAGGAATCATAGCATGAAAGCGGGATTAACTAGTTTATAGTAAAACCAAAATCACTATCATCATAACTCGCATTGCCTAGATTATCTTTGCTTATCATTATACCAATTAAATACTGGTTATTCGAATTATCAACATTGGATTTGCTAACAATCCATTCATATTCTCCTTTATCCAGATCATTTCCACTAATCTCAGCAATATTGGCAAATAAATGTGTTGGTGGAGAACAGTTGTAACCATATGGACATCGAGCATTACTTCTTAAACTTATTGTTGCAGAGGTCGGTTTTTCACCCAAACTTGACCATTTGATAATTAGCTTATCACCAACATTAAGGATTTCGCCACCATTTGGTGATACGAGAGTCACAAATGTTTTACCTGGAATGATTGATCGTGTACTTATAACAAAAGTATCGTCCGACGAATCAGCTACAACCGGTCCAGAATTTGTTATCGATTGCGATGATGTTACCGAAATTTTGTATTCACCACTAGCAATCGTCGGGTCTGTCCTCCAATTAAAATTTCCGGTATTAGGAACATCTGAAGCAATTGTTTTGATCCAATCTCCGTTCTTACTAAGCAATCCTATTGTGACATTCATGTTGCCGAAATTCGAGGTCGTCCATCGAACTGTCGCAATATTATCTCTCCCTCCATTGTTTAATACCTCTCCATAATTAGGATAAAGGACTGTAATGGAAGGTTGGGCTATAGGCGTAGAAATCAGAAAGTAATCATCACTCTCGTCAACTGGTCCCAATCCTTTTGCGATATTTCGGCCAATAAGAATTTTATACTGCGCATTTGCAACTATATTTCCGGTTGTATCTTTTGATGAAACTGTCCATGTATAACTACCAGAACCAGGTTGATTTGTTGCAATCATATCTATGTTCCAAAATTGCGTATCATTTGGAGATTTTCTTTCTAGAAAAATATTCACTGGCTGAGAAGCATCAGAACCCTCGGATGTCCAACGAATTATCTGCTTTGATCCATTTACCCACACTTCTTGTCCATTAGGTGAAGATACAGTCAAGGAAGACTTATCCGGAACTGCACTCGAAACAGGATTAGTTTTAATGATTGCTGAATTTTGTCGATTATTAGTCTGTTGAGCCTGGCTCGATTGCTGTGTTGTATTATCGGCAACTACGGGTACTTCGACTTTTTCGTTTTCATAAATATAAACCCCTCCACCGATAACTAGTAATGCAATAATCACTATCAAAATAGGGACAACAAAACCCCTTTGCAGATTTTTCATATGCCAAATATTATACAACAAATTAGTTGTGCGCGCACTAGGATTCGAACCTAGGACCCCACCAGTATCAGTGGTGTGCTCTACCAACTGAGCTATGCGCGCGTAAAGATTGGAGATATAAAGCCTAGAGAATGGATCAGAGCTGATACCTCAAATCAGTAGGTATACACTAGCAAAATCGAAGATTAAATGCAAAAAAATATAGTGGGCACGAGAGGACTCGAACCTCCATGAGCATGGCTCACAGCGTTCTGAACGCTGCGCGTATACCAATTCCGCCACGTGCCCGATATTAAAAGTTAAAGGTCAAAAGTTCGTCACATTTACCTTACTGACACTATAGATTAAAAAACCAAAACAGGCAAAGCAAAAAGCCGCCATTCCTGGCAGCTCTTTACACATAGCTTCCTCTATTTTGTTCCGTTCGCCCATCAGTAATTCAATTGATATTACCGATGTGTGTTCCCTATCTTCGGGAACTAAGCGCTCCTGTTTTGAGATCAGAAGGCCTACTCCGCCCTGGCGGGCTTCGAAGGCCAAGAGCGATCATCCAATCTAGTAGTTGGTTAATAGTAAATAGTTAATGGTTAATCGCACTTGCGACTACCATAAACTATCAACCACTAACCAACTACCAGACTATCGACTATAAGTTAATACCGGCTAGGCCGATAAAAACGGTTGATTCTTTGAAATATTCCACGAGCAGCTTCCGCTACCCGTGCCTTGTTAC